>CAZZDT010000562.1:0-3582 GCA_964652435.1 uncultured Bdellovibrionales bacterium | reverse complement strand
AGTTTTAGCATTTGCAAGACGAGACATGATTCTCGCTGCTTGTGCTGGCTCCATTGCCGCCAAAAGTTTACCCGTTCGTTCAGGCCCTAATCCCAAAAGCAGACGCGTCGCAAATCGAGAGTCGGCTTTCGCTAAAATCGGGGCCGCCTTTCTTGGCGAAAGCGTCTTCAGCGTATCAATCAACTTCTGCACACGTTGCTCTCTGGCCTGCCGTTCAGCTTCACCCAGGGTGAGCTTTGCTTCCAGTTCTTGCAACTTCACCATCATCGCGGACATACGCTCGTCCAGTTGCTCTTGAACCCGCGCCAACACGGCCTCTTTTTCCTCGAGCAGCTTAGCCATTTTCTGAAGTTCGTTGTCCCGCTTTCGTAAATCCGCAAGCAGCTTCAATTCCTCATAATCAAGAGGCGTACACTCTTCCTCTTCTTCGTCGTCTTCCATCAACTCATCTTCATCTTGCTCTCGTTCATCGTCTGGCGTCTGAGGACCATCCCGGTCAGCATCTCCTTCATCGGCAGCCTCTTCGGCATCGCCATCTTCGTCTTCGTCTTCATCGTCATCTTCGTCTTCATCGTCTTCGTTTTCGGTCTCTTCAGTGTCCTCGCCTTCCTCCTGGGCGTAAGCAACCCAACCAAAAGACATCGAAACCCCGACGAGCAATAAGAGTGCCCACCAAAGACTTGCATTACCTTTACGCATCATCCGTCTTCCTTCCCCAGCGCGAAGATGTCCAATCGTCCAAGGCTTTCTGCTCCCGTTTTAAAGCCTCTTTGGCATCCCGCTCTTTGCGTCGCCGCAACAATGCATCAATCTGTTTTTTCTCAAGCCTACGTGCCTGATAAGCCGCTAGCTTTTCTTCTTCTTCGATTTTGTAATTCTCGATTGCAAACTTCGTCGACAGCGAGGCACGCCTTGCAAGCTCAACCATGCTTAAGGAGACACGGTCCCCTGAGCCAAACGAAGATGGGACACAGTGAAGATTCTCCAGCGACGCCTGCGCCTGATGCATATTGCTCTGGACCTCCCCAAGCTCAATCTGTGCCTGGCGCTCTAAGCTTGCTCGCAATTTAGCGACCCTTTCTATCGGCTTGCGCGACATCTTAGCCTCTCGCCAATCCCGACAACTGTGATGCTGTCGTTGGCATATCCGCTACTTCATGAATCTCTTGCTGTAAGAAGCGATTAATATGCGGTTGTTTTGCCAATGCTTTATCCAGAAGCTGGTTTGCGCCCGGCTTGTATGCCCCCACAGAAACCAAGTCCCGCGATTCTTCGAGCTGCGCCAACCAACCTCGTACTGTTCTTGCGGCAGTTAACTCTTGAGGCGTCGCTACATCGGTATCAACTCGAGAAATCGACTGAAGAACGTCCACCGCTGGATAATGTCCACGGTTTGCCAACTCGCGAGAAAGTGTGATGTGACCATCTAAAAGACCTTTGGCAGCATCACCAACCGGATCCGTCATATCGTCACCTTCTACCAGTACCGTATAGATGCCCGTGATACTTCCCTCACCAATCGCTGGCGAAGCCCTTTCCAAAAGCTTTGGAAGCATCGCGAACGTGCTAGGCGGATAACCCTTGGTCGTTGGTGGCTCTCCAACAGCCAATCCAACTTCACGTTGGGCCATCGCAAATCGGGTGAGCGAATCAACAAACAGCAAGACCGTTTTACCTTGAGCCCGGAAATATTCAGCGATTGCTGTTGCAACAAAGGCTGCGCGAACCCGCTCAGAAGCAGGTCGGTCTGAAGTCGCAACACAAAGCACAGTGCGTTTCATCCCTTCGGGGCCGATCACCTTTTCAACAAAGTGTCCAACCTCACGCCCACGTTCCCCAACCAGAGCCATGACCGTGATATCTGCTTCAGCACTCCGGGCAACCATACCCATCAAAACTGATTTACCAACACCTGGCCCGGCAAAGATCCCCAATCGCTGACCCCGAGCTGCTGGAGTAAACGCATCCAAAACGCGTACACCCAGACTCATGCGTTCTTCGACCGGTCCGCGCCGAGACGGTGGAACCGGATCGGCATAAACCAAACGCTGCTCTCCTCGAGGCAGGGCTGGGCCGTCGTCCATGGGATTACCCAATGGATCAATGATTCTTCCCAGCATAGCGTCAGAGGCTTCGATATAAGAAGCACCGCCAACAGGAAGAAGTCGGTCACCCACCCGGATGCCGGAGAGGTTCCCATAAGGTACCAACATCGCATCTTCTTCACGCAGAGCCACAACCTCTGCCAAAATTTCACCCGTGCTCGCCTGAATATTGTAGAGGTCACCAACCGCCGCCCCACGGCAACTGGCTACCACCAACATACCGCGAACTTCGATAACCTTACCTTCCAAGGCAGGCATTCCCAGTTTCGCACGTTCGAAATATGGCTTTAACATGGCTGAAGCTGCTTCCACGTAAGGTCTCCTACCCTTGGTTTCCAATTAGATTTTCCGCAATATCCGTCAATCGTCGCTGAATGGTGGCGTCCACGCGCCCAAGGCTACACTCAGCCTTCACGCCGCCCACCTGAATACTGGGATCTTCCAAAATGCGAACAACCGTCTTATCGCTGATCATCTCAGGGTGACGCTTTTGAATCTGCTCCATGTCCTTCGGACCTACTCGCAATGTCACAGTGTCCGCGTCCCGCAATAGCTTCAGAACATGCTCGGCCATGCGCACCGTAAAGTCTCGGGCGGCTTCCACATCCGTTGCCAAAACTTGCTCGGCCACTAAAAGCGAGAGGTCAACCAGGTCTTGCTCGGTCTGGACCAGGATTTCATCACGTACGGTCTCAAGCTGCATCATCGATTGTTGGTACTTCTCTACAATCGCCTGAATGGTCTCCCCACCCCGCTGCAAACCTTCTTGGTACCCCTCACGATAAGCTGCTTGACGGATACGTGCCAATTCCGCTTCAGGGTCCTCTTTCGGTTCATCCACACAGGTGAGGATTTCGAAGAGTGGCTTATAACCGTCGTCAATCTTCTCCTGCCAACGAGGCTTTGCGACTGCAGAGTCTCGTGTTGGTGGGACCATGGGCCGCACCTGACGAAGTTGATCCTTATAAGCTGAGTGACCTCTTGTACCGCTATCTGTCATACTCATTTAACCCTTTAGGTTGAAACCGTTATACAAACTCGTCGCCGCCGGCGCCCGCAATAACCAACTTACCTTCGTTCTTGAGCTGCAAGGCAACTGATACGATAGCCTGCTGAGCTTCTTGAACTTCCGCCAAACGCACAGGCCGCATAACTTCAAGGTCATCCTTCAACATTTCTGCCGCACGCTTCGATAGGCTGCTGAAAACTTTATCCTTGAGGTCGTTACTGGCCGTCTTTAGCGCCACCAACAACTGGTCACTCTGAACTTCCTTAAGCAAGGTAGCAAAGCCACGTCTGTCGAGAGCCGAGAGGTCCTCGAAGGTGAACATTGCTTGGCGAATGTCTTGAGCAATTGTATCTGTTTCGCTCTCGAGACTATCCAAGATGTCGTCTGCCATCTCTGCTTCCAAGTGGTTAAGCAACTGAGCTGCTGTACGAATACCATCCACTTCACGGTCGGCATCACGGCTTGTAG
>CAZZDT010000561.1:0-3586 GCA_964652435.1 uncultured Bdellovibrionales bacterium | reverse complement strand
GCTTTATGGTGGGTTAGGCCGCTCTGGCTCTTGCCGCCATTCAAAATCCTTAGTTTGCAATTCGGCGTTCGGTCAGGATAAGGGGAGCCCATGAAACAGGGGCCTACAATCAAACAGCGCTATATTTGTATCGATGGCCCAATTGCCGTGGGCAAAACGACTCTTACCTTGAAGTTGGCCCAGCATCTGGAAGCGCAAACCGTCCTCGAGGAATTCGACGATAACCCTTTTCTGCGTGAGTTTTACCTCGATCCGCAAAAGGTCGCCTTCCAAACTCAGATTTACTTTCTCCTCGCTCGATTCAAGCAGCAGGAAAAGCTTAGACAGCAAGATCTCTTCAACCGAGCCATGGTAAGTGATTACCTCTTTGCCAAAGATCGCATCTTCGCCTACATGAATCTGGAACGGGAAGAAGCTGCACTCTACGAACGTATCTACGATTTGGTAAAGCCTCAGCTTCTAGAGCCAGATCTTGTGATTTATCTGCATGCTCACCCCGACACGTTGATGAACCGGTTACACAAACGGGGCCGCACTTATGAAAATACAGTCGAGCGTGAATATCTCGAAGAGCTCATGCAGGGGTACAATCACTTTTTTACCCATTACAACGAAACGCCGCTTCTCATTCTCGATACCTCTCATGTAAACTTTGAAACCAATGAGGACGATTTTCAACAACTTCTCGAGCTTATCGCGAACACAACCGAAGGAACGCACCGTCACACGCTTCGCTCGCGAGGTTAAACGTGGCTCTTGAAGTTCAGGCCCTCAGCCAATTAAGCCAGGTCTCTCCCGAGGATTGGGAAGCTGTGGCTCCCAGAGACAATCCATTTCTCGAATATCACTTTCTCAATGGGCTCGAAGTCGCCGGATGTGTCGGTACGCCCCAATCCGGATGGATTCCACGACACATCGTTGTAAAGAACGAAGGACAACTGGTTGGCGCTCTACCGCTCTACGAAAAATATGACTCATATGGAGAATACATCTTCGATTGGTCATGGGCCCGCGCAGCTACCCAAGCCGGAATAAATTACTATCCCAAGCTTGTGTCCGCGGTTCCATTTACTCCGGCCGGCGGGCCCAGACTATTGGTTGCCCCTGATGAAAATCAGACACACATTCAATCTGCCCTTCTCAGTGGTTTGGCTGCGGTCTACGAGCAAACAGATGCCTCAAGCATTCACATTCTTTTCCACCAAGAAGATGAGCAAGGCGCATTTCAAAAGGTCGGGCTGGCACCGAGACTCAGTCACCAGTTTCACTGGCTTAGGCGAGCTGGGTGGAACAGTTTTGACGATTATCTAGGCAGCATGCGTTCCAATAAGCGAAAGCAAATTCGTAAGGAACGAAAGCAAGCCCAAGGCCACGGTCTCAATTTGCAAATGCTACCTGGGGCCGAACTTAATAACGAACAATGGCAAGCCCTCTACCAGTTCTACCGCAGGACTTGCCATTTCAAAGGTGCCATCCCCTATCTGAATGAAGACTTCTTCCAATACATTCGCAAACACATGGCCCATGCGGTCATGGCATCCATCGCGATGCGCGACGAAACAACTGTAGCCGGCTCTCTCTTTTTTCGCGGCGGCGAAAATCTCTTTGGGCGTTACTGGGGTTGCCTTGAAGACTACAAACAGCTGCACTTCGAACTTTGTTACTACTTGCCCATTGAATGGTCGTTTCAAAATGGAGTCACCCGAATTGAAGCTGGGGCCCAAGGACAACACAAAATAGCCCGCGGTTTTGACGCATCTTATTGCCACAGCTCCCACCACATGAAGCATGGTGGATTTTGGGAAGCCATTCAGCGTTTTTTGAAAGACGAAGCAGAAGGTGTTCAGCAAGAAGTGGCTTATTACCGAAGCCACAGTTCGTTTAAAGAGTAGGATTCTTCTCTAAGAAACCCAATATCGATTGGCCCACGGCCTCCGCATTTTCCATGTGCAGATGGTGCCCCCCTTCAAGCTTCACAACCTGAAGACCGCTTAATGCCTCTCGTCTTTTTGAATACGTCGACTCAGGAAAGCGCATTCCACTTTCTCCCAAAACCAACAACGAGGGCGCGGTAACCTCTGATAAAAATGAAAGCACATGCTCTTCACTGAATCGTAAAGCCGAGGGCGTGCGAAGTCTTGTATCGGTGGACCACGTGTATCCACCTTCTACTTCACGGGTTCCCCGCTCAACCAAAAGACTCGCAGATTCAAGCTTTAACCCCTGCACTGCTTCAGAGAGCCTGTTGGCTGCTTCTTCTCGGTCTTGAAACACACGCGGATTTCTCTCAACTTCTGCGCCCAGTCGATTTTTCACATGACGAGCCAATTGAGCCGGCGCCTTCTCAGGCTGCGTTGTTAATGGCCCCAGGCCTTCCAATAAAATAAGAGCTTGAATCCTATCCGGAAAAGCACCCGCAACCAGTGAAGCAATACCTGCACCCATTGAATGGCCCAATAGCGTAAAGCGTTCCCAGCCAAGAGCCTGGGCAATGCCCAAAGCTGGCGCGACCCAATCAGCAAAAGCATAGGAAGCACCAACAGGGCGGTGGTCAGACATTCCGTGACCAGGTAAATCCACGGATACCAATCGATGCTGCTCTCCGAGCAAAGCCGCCAAAGGCTGAAAGCTGTTGGCATTATCCAACCAGCCATGCATGGCCAGGATAGGTCGACCGTCTTCCGGTCCCACCGCCCAACCACGCACACTTTGGCCTAGAACCGTCAGTTCTATTTCTTCGGGAGTCATAACCACTGCTTAACCTTGATCCATTCCAAGCTGCGCCCGCATCTTGGCAAAAAATTCATCGGCTTTAGACTCGGTCATGTCATCGGTGGGTGGTGAATTACGGTTCCACCGAATCACTCCTTCACCCTCGGGAAGCTCTTCTAGAAAACGGGATGGACCCCGCTCCATCATCTTTCCGCGATTGGATCGATAAAGGCATTTGGTCATCCACAATCGTTTTTTCGCACGTGTGATCCCCACATAACAAAGTCGTCGCTCTTCAGAGAGGTCACCACCGAGTTCAATGGTCCGCCGGTGAGGCAAAAGCTCTTCTTCCATTCCCACCATGAAGACCGCCGGGTACTCTAAACCTTTAGCGCTGTGCAAAGTCATCAACGTCACTTTGCCGCGGTCATCTTCTTTCTCTTCATCTTTGACCAGCGACGACATGAAAATGAAGTCTTCTAATGGAGACTCACTTTGAGGATTCATAGCCGCGAATCGGTGAGCTGCATTGATGACTTCATTCACATTCTCAATCCGACGTTGACTCACCGTGGCTGAATCATCTGCTGCCATAATCACGTCACGAAGTTTAAGTTCTTCAATCAAGTCTTCAACGTGTTTTTGTAAGTCTTGCGGCCTGGCCCCCTCCATCTGCGCGCCAAAGCTTTTGATCAAATCAACAAATTGTGCTGCACCATTCTGCGCAGATTTTGGGATATCCGGTATCTCACTGGCTCGGCACAGGGCACCGTAAAGCCCACACTTTTGAGCAGTTCCAAAAGCGGCAAAACGCTGCAAACTGGTGGGTCCGATACCACGGGACGGCATATTCACAACCCGCCTAAGTGAAATC
>CAZZDT010000560.1:0-3591 GCA_964652435.1 uncultured Bdellovibrionales bacterium | reverse complement strand
GATTATCACCGTGACTTCAATCTTACTTACCCCATGCAACTTGAAGGCATGGTCTCTTGGGGCCCAAGCAAAGCCAAACTCTATGAGCAGGATACGCGCATAGGAATATTGGCTCGCTACAGAACACTGGACGAGTACTCAAATCGATTTGAATCAACGATGGATCAAACTGGACTGAATGAATGGGAAGTTCGGTTCTTCTTGGAGGTTGTTGGCAATGGTCATTAAGAAAATCGTCATACTCTCACTTGTGCTAACAGCACTTACAGCTTGCGCCGAAACAGATCCCGTCTACCGTTATGGATTTGACCTAGCCGAGCTCGAATTCAATCTTCATACCGCAGATATGGGTGTTCACCCTGATAAAACTGTACTTGAAGATCCAAACAACCCCTTTAAGTGGGGCTCAATGGAGATCGACACAAAATGGGACATCGAGAATACCGGTAGAGTCGTCGCAAGATTTTATTGTTGGGCGACCATGCTCGCCCGCGAACCTGCTGGAGAACACCAGTATTACACCGCGGAAGCCCTGGCCGATATTTGGAAAACAGAGCGCGCCGATGCCGTTTATCTCCCATTTGTGAAGACCATGGCCATTCGAGGGTATCAAGCGGTGCTTGATTCGTTTCCGGATTCTGTAAGCTATCTTCCCGACGGAATCACCAGTTTCCCTCTGAACATTCTTGCCTACGACGCGCTGATTGAAATGGGTGAAAATCCTGAAGGCGATTGGTACGTCATCACCGAGGAAGATGGAACCCGGCGACTTCTCAAAGGAGACGGTCCATGAAATATTTGATGATCGCCTTGATGCTGATTTTTCAGGGTTGTCATGGCGACCCAGGAGAACCCAATTATACCGAGCTTCCAGAAGATTTCCGAGGCTCAGGCGAAACGGAATTTAAAGACCCCACTCCCTTTGTGCCGGGCACCGACCGCCTTAGCATCTCCATTTTCTATGAAGGAGCTTACAGTCAAATTCTGGTTTTGGATGATGTGCAACGACACTTTTACGTTTACGATGCGACATTCTCTATAGCCAGTGAAAATAATATTGTGCGTGAAGGACTTCGAGCCGATGCCTTTATCACAGCCGGAACACCTTGGTGGGGTGGCGGTGTCACTTGGGATAACCCCGAAGACCTCAGTGGATGGACAACCATGCATGTATCGCTTTGGAGTGATCATGAAGCGCACAACTCTACTCAACTTGAAATTGAAGGTGGCGGTATCACAAGGCGCTTAAATCTTTCGGACTACGGCTTCAGCGCAGACGGAAGCTGGTATGACCTACAAATTCCCATCGAAGATATGGCCGAGGCAGGTGTGGATACAACTGCTATCACCCGCCCCTTTGTCCTCGCCGGCGAAAATGCGCCACTTGGGGCAATGCTCATCGTGGACAATCTCTATTACGAGTAAGCTCTTAAGTACCTAATTCAATTGCGGTTTGGTCAGTCCAAATTACCCGCTCGCCACCTATTGACTCTCCGTCATCATCTAGGCAATCAGAGGTTCTGAAAATGGGTCCCGAAAATACTCAATTGCCCGGAGCATAGATCATGAGAGAAGCCGATATTCACGAAGCACAAAAACTATGGGGTGAAGGCATCGTTCACATTGGTGAAGGCGCCAGCTGGGAAGACTCCCGTGACCGTGCCTCAGCATTCATCCAAAAGATGTACATGCTGGATGGCTCCCTGCTCTTCTTTCCTACCAAAGCCAGTGAGATTCAATCTCGTCCTGATCTGGAAAGTGCGCTCTCTTATTTTGTGGGTCGCAACGAAAAGTTTCCAGAAGATAAAGGATTTGCTCTGCAACCCTGGACTGCGGTTCGATTTGAGAATGCCGGCATCGTGACCCGAGACGACATCTCTCTAGCCATGGGAAATTATTTCTTCACGGATACAAGTGGTACTGAAACAAAGGTCGAATTCACTTTCGCTTATGTCAAAGACGGCGAGAGCTTGAAGATCCAAGCACACCACTCGGCTATTCCCTTTAGCCACGGTTAAAAAACCAAGCCTTCTTAATTGGGTTTGCCCGGCTGCTTAACGGTAATCCAGCGGTTACGCACAAACATCTCTTGATACATCTGCTTGTCCCGCTGACGAAGTTCAGCCGTGGAGCGCTGTAAGAAGTGATACACTTTTGAATGTGGCGTGTAGGCTACCTTCAATCCGCCAAACACCCGAACCGCATCACAGTACAATCGGTCTGAGCGATAATGACGACCATTCTTCGCATCGAGAAGGCCAACCTTATTCAAACAATCCCGTGTGATGTAAACACAGAAAAATGGTGCAAAGGACAACTCCATCAAACCGCGAACGGGGTCCAATGACGGGTCGATGATGTTCTTGTGATGAGCCGATAAGGTAACATCAAGCTCGCGCTCTCGGGCACAACCAGGAACATGGGCATCCATGGTTTTACTCATGGCCGGTAACACTTGTCTTGGCGCAACCACCCCAACATCAGCCATTAGCTCCGGTACTTCTTGTAGAGCTTCCAACCAACCACGTGTCACCACTGCATCGTTGTTCATCAAGATGATATCAGCATCAGGCGCAGCCATTTCAATGCCCTGATTCACTGCAGCCGTGAACCCAAGATTTTCATCATTGAGGTGAATCTTGGCCCGGCCGCTTGCTTTGAGCTCTTGCAAAAATTCTCGAACATTTTCATTGGACGCGTTGTCTACGATGATGAGTTCGTAGCTACCAGCTGGTGTGAAGGTTTCAATGGCTGAAACACAAATCTGCAGATACTCATAAGCCTGGTAACTTGGGATGACAATCGCAACCGGTCTGGCCACTTTGCCCAAACGAGGTTGCCCAAGCCGATGATACAAGGTCTCGCCTTCAAAACGCACACCGTTTTCGAGACTCAAACTCTCCATACCAATCAAGCTCTTAAGCTTATGGGCCGGGCCTTCTTTACGCCCCTCCACCCCAATTTCCAGCACGTCGCTGGCAAGCCGCTCACCAATGGCGTTGTAGGCGGGTCGAAATTTTTCTACATCGGTAATCTGCTGGTTTTGCTTGGCGTAAATGTAGTCACTCAAAACCGCAGGGATTGCCAAAGGTGCATCGTCACGGGTGTAACGGATCAGCAATTCCCAATCCACAAGCCGGCGCATCGATTTGTCAAAACCACCCAGGTCATCAAAGAGACTGCGATGGTGCATGAATGCGTTGATATCGATAAAATTCCGATTTTCTAAGAGCGAACGATTGAATGGGCCAAACCGAATAAAACGAAGCTCTTCTTCAACTTTGCCACTGCGAGTAACTTTTCGGTCGAATGCTCTCTGGGCACAATACGCAGAACGATGTTGAGGCTGAAGAACCAACTGATTCACCATGAGAAGCAAGAAGTCCTCATGAATTCGGTTATCGCTATCAAGGTAAGCGATGTATTCACCCCGAGCTTGCTCTAAACCGATATTACGTGCCCCACTTGCGCCTCGATTATCGGGACTCTTAATGTACTTGATACGCCGGTCACCAATATCCAAAAGAACAGCTTCAGTGTTATCTGTTCCCGCATCGTCAACAACCAAGAGTTCCCAATTTGTGTAGGTCT
>CAZZDT010000559.1:0-3605 GCA_964652435.1 uncultured Bdellovibrionales bacterium | reverse complement strand
CAGGTGACACCCATTAGTGGAGCCAAGGTAGGATTACCTGCCTTAGGATTTCTGTCCGAGACCAATAAAAAAATGATTCAAACTGCCGTTAAACAGCTGCAGGGTAAAGTGCAAGATATTATGCGAGTGAATTCTTGGAGGGCGCTATGAACCGTTTCATCAAGACCAGCGCCCAATTGTTAGCGTTCGCGGGCTTACTCCTAAGCAGCCCGGCAAACGCTGAAGATATTGATAAAGTTCTCGTCCTTATGCCGAATTCAGCCGGTGCTCAAAGCGCTCTGGTAGGCCTTCAAGAAGAAGTGGGAGAGGACCTTACACTCTTAACTGAATACGTTACATCAGACACATCCGTTGAAGATATGAAGAGTTTCTTCGAGAAATCTTCGCCGAGCGCTGTGATTTTGATGAACAATCCAACGGTCACGCTCTACAAAAAATATCAAGAAAGTCTTGGCGCCGACGCTAAGCATCCGCCAGCACTGATGATGATGGCATCATTCTTACGGCAGACCAGTAAGGGTGTCATCAACGGTACAGGCATCAATTACGAAATTGCTGCAATCACTTGCTTCGTAAGTCTTCGAAATATTCTCAATCAACCCATCCGCAAGGTTGGCGTTATTTATCGAGATGCCTTCGACGACTTTATCAGCGAACAAAAAGCTATGGCTGCTCAAGAAAAAATTGAGTTGGTGACACGTAGGATAAGTACCAAAAATGTAAAATCATCTCTGAAGAAGACCATTAAATCATTGGTCAATGGAGATGACGTGGATGCTTTATGGATTCTCAATGACAATGTTCTCCTGAACAAAGCATTGCTTGTGAAATCCTGGCTTCCGGCACTGAAGCGCAATGAAAAACCAGTATTGGTTAACGTGCAATCACTGGTTTCACCCAAATTTCGATTTGGTTCCTTCGCAGTCCTTCCGGACCACACTGCCCTGGGCGTTCAAGCAGCGAACCTTCTCTTTGAACTTCAAGAGAACGATTGGCAAGTAGGCGATAAAGACCTAGAAGAGCCCGTAGCAGTTGAGAAAGTTCTACTGGTTCCATTTGCTAAGAAGCACATGGAACTTAAAGAGAATGCTCTAGACCAAATCGATGTTCAGGTTGAATAGAACCAAGCATTGCTCTCTCTTGATTATTTTAATCCACTCATGAGCTAATCAAACTATGCTATAGCTCGAGCTCTCTAACGTTTAGACTGACTCAAGCTGCGTAGCCTCAGTATTCCAATCATTCATAAGCCGGAAAAAGCTCAGTCCTCCAGGCTGGCTCAAACTATGCTGACCAGTCGCAGCCGATAGAACTAAGCTCTACTCCATTTTTTATTGTCTATATTTGCCACCCGCTCTCGCTGCCTTAAACAAGAGCCGAAGAAATGGGAAGACTTCACGCACCAATGCACGGAGGCGAACCATATTCACGAGCCGAAGGTTTCAGTGATTGAAATAAATGAAAGCCAGCGTGGTATCTCTGAGCTCTACAACAACCGGAACTAAGCCTGCAGTGGAACCCCAAAAACCAATGAGAATGGGCGGAAGTCAGCACCTTCAGATGCTGCGTCCAACTCGACTTCAGCAAAGCCTCCACGATCTTCGAGGAACTTCTTCACTGCGTCCATACCAACACCTCGCCCCGAAATGTCCGTTACTTCTGAAGCCGTAGAGACGCCAGAGTAAAAAATCAACTCAGCGATTTTACTTTCATCGGCCGGCACTTCCGCATCTCCATTGATTTCAGAATACTTGCGCCTTAAACCGCCAAGATCCAGACCTCGCCCATCATCTTGAACGCGAACGATGAGGCGATCATCTTCCAGGCGAGTATCAAGTGTGATCGTGCCCTTTTCCGATTTGCCCGCGCCTGCCCTTTCCTGAGCAGTCTCAAGTCCATGATCAACAGCATTACGAAAGACATGGACAAAGACATTCTGAATCAGCGGCGCAACCTCAGCTGGGATACGAATACTTGGATCCGAAATATCCACATCGGGGATCGGCTTCTCAAGCTCATCGGCAATCGTAGCCATGCCAGAAATGGTAGAGCTAAGAACATCCCCAAGTGCTTGTCCTGTGTTCAGGCGAATCGAGGACTCAAGACCATCTAAAACTTCTTCGAGTCCTAGGGCACCTCCTCGACCTCCCGACACAAGACCCTGCAACTCAGTGATCAGACTTGGGTCAACACCTGCCTCTGTCACCTGAATATCAGCCAAAGCACTTAGCTTGTTATCAAAAACATCCACATAAGCTTGGGTAGCACAGGTGACTAAATCAAGGTCCTCAAGCAACTCATCTGAGTTCCAAGGCATATCTGTGTTTTCGCGAAGCTCTTTATAACGCGTTTCCGATTCGTGAAGGATATCGTTGAGAAACGTGAAGCCATAAGTTCGAGCATTACCCTTGATGGTGTGCATGTTTCGGAAGAGTTCACCGATAACCTCGGGATCTCGCTCCGATGTACTCATAATCAAGGTCTGGTTGCGATCGAGAAACTCAGTACTGCTGAAGATGAAAGTTTTGAAGTCATCAATTCGAACCGCGAGAATCTGTCCAACCATTTCCAGTTGACGCTTTTGCTCACCCATTTCACGCTGCAACTGACGTAACTCAGTTACGTCTCGAAGCGTTACCATGATCTTTTGCGTCGTTCCTGAGTTATCACTGATAGCGTTCCACTCCGCCTCAAGAATCTTGACCCCACCACTCGGTGAATCCTTCTCAAATTCCTTAGGAAGCAAGTGACCATTCATCACATAGTTAATGCTCGGCTTACCAAGCATATTACTCAAGGCTACATAAACCCGGTCCACAGCATCGGATCCTAGATTCGTGCCTGAAAGCAAAACATCCATGATGCTGTTTCCGGCAATATCATTGGTTTCGAGGATCTTTTCCAAGTAAGCCGAGTACTCATGGTGAATGCTCTGCCCCTCGGTAACGGTGAAGATACCTTGTCGAAGGTTCTTCAACATATTCTCAACGTCATCGGTCTTTTGCTGTAAGTCGCGTGTACGCTCTTCGACTTTTTGCTCCAAGCCTTTGTTCAACAACTCAAGCTCATCGTAGGACGCGGCTAAATCACGGACCATCTTGTTGAATGAAGATGCAAGAATCTCAATCTCATCTCCGCTTTGAACATCAACCTGAACGCTATGATCACCAGATGCAATCGCATCGGCCGCTTCAGTTAAAACTCCCAACGGACTCGTAATACGAATTGCTTGGCGCCAAGTAACAAATGCTCCGACCAAAACAAAAAACAAACCGAGACCAATTAAGATCTTGATGGTGTTGAAAAATGCAGCGTCGGATTCCTCGCGCGCAACTCTCAGATCTTTTGCCATTCTGGCAGTAGATAAACCGTAACGGATACTACCAAGCAGCTCGACCTCACCATCTTCAACCACTTCGACCTTAGAAGAAAACTCTAAAACTTGTTGTTTGTAGATACTGACCTTCCGCTCACCGGAATCCTCCTCCAGCATCTCTTCCGTTACACCGATTTCCTCCCAGCCCGTGGTATCATCTTTTTCGGTTCCTGGAGCTTTAAACGCATAGGGAGTCATATCCGCATCGAGGTAAAGACCGTAAATAACG
>CAZZDT010000558.1:0-3607 GCA_964652435.1 uncultured Bdellovibrionales bacterium | reverse complement strand
CTTACCAGTGCGTTGCACCAAGTGGTGTGGCCTGTGTTGGCAAGTCGGATCTTGACTCCTGTGCTTACACTTGGGGCAGCAACAGCATCAGCGGTACTTGCTACCAAGGTGCGTGTCTTGAGGACTGTACAATTGCCGGCAATGACTGTGCGAACACCAACAGTGTTTGCCAGGCAACTGGAGCCATTGGCGCAGCAGGCACAGACTTTGTCTGTATCCCAAGCAATACCTTTACGGCAGACAACAGTTGCCCAACGGGCACCCATGAGGTGGACCAGGGCGACGGTACTTACCAGTGCGTTGCGCCAAGTGGTGTAGCGTGCGCGGGTGAAGCTGACTTGGCCGCTTGTTCATACACCTGGGGCGACAACAGCATCAGCGGTACATGCTACCAGGGTGCTTGCCTTGAGGACTGTACAATTGCCGGCGATGACTGTGCGAACACCAACAGTGTTTGCCAGGCAACGGGAGCCATTGGCGCAGCGGGCACAGACTTCGTCTGTATCCCAAGCAATACCTTTACGGCAGACAACACCTGCCCAACAGGTACACATGAGCAAGACATGGGCGACGGCACTTACCAGTGCGTTGCACCAAGTGGTGTGGCCTGTGTTGGCAAGTCGGATCTTGATTCCTGCTCATACACTTGGGGCAGCAACAGCGTCAGCGGTACTTGCTACCAAGGTGCTTGTCTAGAGGATTGTACAATTGCCGGTAATGACTGTGCGAACACCAACAGTGTTTGCCAGGCAACCGGAGTCATTGGTGACCCATCCACGGACTATGTCTGTATTCCATCCAATACCTTCACTGCCTCAGGTGCATGCCCAACGGGTACGCACGAAGTGGACATGGGTGATGGAACATATCAGTGCGTCGCACCGGATGCTGTAGGCTGTAACACCACAGACGCCACCGATGACGGATCGGCGAACCTGTCCAACCTTGGTAGTGCGTGCTCTTACACTTGGGGTGCGAACTCCATCTCCGGCAAGTGCTACGGCACCGCCGCTGGAGCTCTGGCATGCGTCGCAGCCTGTACGCCGGCAACACTTGGCTCTTCGGGATCTATGTGCGGCAACACCAACAGCACCTGTCAGGCAACGGGTATCATCGGTGACGGGGCAACGTTCGGGGTTTGTATCCCGGGCAACACCTTCACTGCGGCCAGCCAGTGTCCAAGCGGAACCCATGCGGTTGACCAGGGCGATGGCACCTTTGATTGTGTTCCACCATCAGGTATTGGCTGCAACGTGGCCGACGCTTCGGATGATGGCGCAGCCAACTTGTCCAACAACTTGACGGCCTGTACTTACAGCCACGATGGCAACGACATCACGGGTGTTTGCTACGGAACGTCAGCGGGTGCTCAGGCCTGTATCGCAACCTGCGGTTCAGCCGGCATGAACACTTTCTACACCGCGGGTGCAAGATCTACATGTACAAACACCAACAGTGTTTGTCAGCCTTCTGGAGCAATCGGAGACTCAACGACCCAAGGTCTGTGTGTCCCGACAACCAGCGCGTGTAGTGCAGCGGTTGGCAACGAAGATGCAGCTTGTCCTACGGGAAGTTTCAGCTGCAACTCCGACGGCCAATGCGTGGTTCCATCGGTCATCTCCTGCGTCACCGCAGTGGATGGTTCGGGCAACCCGACTGCCTTCGCGGCTACGGGAACCCAATGTTCGGTGGACGGAGATCTTGATGGAGTCAACGACGCTGACGAGATGGGTTACTGTGTACCAACCGGTGTTGGCTCCGTAACCGTCTGCTTGCCAGACTGTTCGGCGGGTACCTGTGACGCCAGTGGCGGCACCGGCACCTACTACTGTCAACCGCTCGAAGCGGAAGGCACAGGACTGCTCACCGACCTACTGGACGATGCTTCGGCCAATGGCTCAGCCGGGCATCCAACACCGAATGACAAGGCTGCTTGTATTCCGTCCAGCAATGCTTGCTCATCCAGCGCGGATTGTTCAGCAGCAACGTCCGTGGGTTGCGACACAGCCCAAGGCATCTGCCTGACGCCAAGCTTGCAAGCTTGTGCGGCCGGTGGTGTCCCGGGTGCAGCAGGAGTAGGTACGGCGTGTGACTCAGATGGTGGCGGTGCCAACGATGGTGTCTGTATTGACCCAGGCGCTGGCGCAACGGTCTGTCTGAAGCTCTGTACGGACGCAGGAGACTGCGGCACGGCAGGGGCCACCTGTACGGACTCTGGAGCGGGCTTCAGTTTCTGTAACTGATACCCTTCATCTTTAACTCAGTGAGATCGCCATCCATACGCAAGTATGGGTGGCGATTTTTTTATGCAGAGAGCAAAGCTTTAAGCGTTTTAAGGTAGGCGGCCTCATTTGCTTGCGCCGCTAAGCTTGGGCCCATGGTTAAAAGCGACGAATAATCATTTTCAGCCAAGTTATTTACCAAGCCCTGAATTCCTTTGTTGCCAGGGAGGCCTTGGACCATCTGGTTGAAACCTTGCTCCACATGGGCGGTTCCAACGGTAAAGGT
Source organism: uncultured Bdellovibrionales bacterium (assembly GCA_964652435.1). Taxonomy (GTDB): domain Bacteria; phylum Myxococcota; class XYA12-FULL-58-9; order XYA12-FULL-58-9; family JABJBS01; genus JABJBS01. The sequence goes on along the minus strand of CAZZDT010000558.1, from coordinate 1,099 downwards.
GAGCATCCCATAGAATTGCCGAGCCGACTCTTCATCACTTAATCCCATGGTCTGTAACGTTTTAACGATTTCATTGGCCACCCGAATGGATGTGGCCGACACACTGGACCGGGTTCCAAGCAATGGGATCACACCTGGATGAGCCAAAAGGGCAGCCCGGATTCGGCGAAAACACTCGAGCACCCATTTATCACCCGAGACCTCTTGATGTTCGGTCACCTTAAACTCACCGATCACGACATCTAAGAGCGCATCCAAGATCTCTGCCTTGTTTTTGAAGTGACCGTAAATAGACATCGGCGCCACGCCCAAGCCCTGGGCCAAGCGGCGAACCGTAAGTTGGCCGAGCCCATCGGAATCGGCAATTTTCAGTGCCTCATGGAGAATCATGTTCGCCTTGAGTGAACCACGACTCGCTCGCTTGCGTTTGGCCATTTGATCGATCTCCTGCCGCTACCGCATTTATAGGGTAGACACTTTTTTACTTATAACGTACTAAGTACGTTAAAGGGAAGAAGGTGGCTTACAAATGCAACAATTATCATCTCAAAACGGTCCTGCCTGGGTTGAAGAGGGCGGCTATTACCTCATCAGTCGCTACGACGAAGTCACCCAGATCTGTCTAAAACCCAAGGTTTTCTCTTCCAATCTGGTGGCTTTTGTCCTCAAAGGTGCGGGTGAAGGTACCCAAATCATGGAAATCCCCGAGGGAATTCCAAGACCCCGGGATGTGCTCGCCATCGCCGACGCCCCAGACCACACCAAGCAGCGAAAGCTCCTCAACCCCATATTCAAAGGCCAAGGGCTCAAAGCTTACCAGGAATTGGTCGAAAACGAGGCGACCCAACTTGCCGTGAACATCACCGGTCAAACCACCGAGTGGATGGAAACTTTTGCCATTCCGCTTCCACTTCGGGTCATGTCCAAGCTGATAGGCCTCCCGGAAGAAGATTTCGAGAAGCTCAAGGCCTGGTCTGACGCTGGCGTGGCCATCATCGACGGAACGGCTAGCGGCGAAAGCCTGATGCAATTGGCCACCTTGGTGCTGAGCTTCCAGGCTTATCTAAGTGATGCACTGACTAATCCAGAAGAGGCCCAT
>CAZZDT010000557.1:0-3613 GCA_964652435.1 uncultured Bdellovibrionales bacterium | reverse complement strand
GACTTCGTCAAGAAGCTTGTAAAACAGATCTTCTTCGTCTTCCTTGGTTGCCCAGAACTCCGCGTAAAGGACCTTCGTTGCTATGTAGTCGGGAGCAATTTCGATGGACTTCTCGAAGTGTTCCTTCGCTTTGCCCATGTCACCACCGGCAAAGCCTGGTGCCTTCGCAAAGTAAACACCGAAGTACCGGTGAGGCGCACCGTAATAATACGTTGGGTCAATCGCCAAAACCCGCTCCATGATTTTATAAATACGGCTTTTGTATTTGAGAAGTGCCGCAATCCCTTGCTCGTTGGCCCATTTGCCCAGGCAAACAGAGTACCAATACATGGCAGGCTGTCCTTCTTTCGGAATCGAGCTCACAGCGTCCTCTGGCTTCTCGCCGGCTTTCACTCGGGCTTCAAACTCGGCAGAGGAAGCGACCATGGCGCGTTCGCCAAGTGTGACGCCTTTTTCAAGGGAGGCCAACATACCGTCTTTGTCACCGGCTAAGCGCTGATGCAAATCCCCGTAAAAGCGATAGGCCTGCGAGAGCATAGTCAGCAGCTCCGCGTCTTTGGGTGCAGAGGCCAGGGCTTCTTCCCATTTATCGATAGCCAGTTTTGTCTGAGCAGGGTCCTGCCGCAGTGCCCACGCCGCTTCTGCCTCTGCCTTAATGGCCGCCGATGCGTCAGACGAGAGTTCCGCGCCGTCGGCTACTTTGGTTTCTCGATCCCAAATTGCTTCGCGGGTTCCGCCGCAAGCGCTGAGTACAAGTAATGCCGAAAAGGCTGCTGTTAATCGAATATAAAACATTTTATCTACTTTCATCGTTAAATTTTATCGACAGGTAATTACTTGAACGCCTTTTTGCCTTTTTCAATGACCTCAAGCAGCTGCTTTGCATCAGGAGTGGCCTGAGCTTTGTATTTCTTGTGAATATCTTTCGCCTTTGCCGCAAATACCTTTGCTTCGGCCGGAGTAAGCTCGTAGAGCTTGATTCCATAACTTCTGAAGTTCTCGATAAGCTGGGGCTCAAGTTTTCGAACACCATCACGACCTTCTTTGGCCAGCTCCACTCGACCAAGCTTCATTAACTTTTGAGTTTCGGGTGTCTGCGCATCGTAAAATGTCTTAGACCAAACCAAGATACCGGGCTGATACAAGTGCTGGGTAATGGTGTAATGGGAGATATGCGGCTGCCAGTTGGCAGCAAAAGTGTAGAGTGGGGTCTGCCCAAAAGCATTAATTTTTTTGCTGGAGAATGCATCCGACACCTCTTGAGAATCCAATTCAACCGGATTGGCGCCAAAAGACGACCAAGTCAGAGGGTGCACCACAGATGGTTGAGCCCGCATTGTAATCCCAGCGAGGTCGCCCGGGCTCTTGATGAACTTATTGGCGCCAATGTTGTGCCAGCCGTTCTCCGCCCACATGTAAATCTCGAGTCCACCGGCACGAAGCAGCTTTGTTACCAAAGGAGTTGCGTGGTTATCCAAAACATAATCGGCTTCCGCTGAATTCTTGAAAAGAAAGGGTAAGTCGAAAACTTCGAGCGCAGGTGCATACTTGTTCATTGCGCTCAATGTGCCGCCGTAGAACTGTAGCTCATTCGCAACAACTTTTGCCAAGCATTCAGCCTCGCCACCTTTGGCACCGCCCATATAAATTTTGAGCTTAAAGTTACCGCCAGAGGCTTTACGAAGACGCTTTTTGATAACCTTCGTTAGCTGCTCCCAAGGCGTACCCTCAGGGGCAACGGTGCAGGCTTTAACCTTGATCTTCTTAGCAGACACCTCAGCGGGGCTTACCGCCGAAAGGGCGAATGCCAAACAGGCCGCGGCACTCCATGAAACACCTGCCAAGAAAAACTTTCGAATAGACTTTGAAAATGAATTAGAAAATTTCATCGATTTCTTCCAGTAAGTTTTCGGCCTTAATTTGCTCGAATCGCTGCTCTGGTGCTAAGCCGGGCAGAATATTTTTATCCGTATTGATTACAAACTCGAGCAAGCGCCGGAAATGGTCAGGGTCTTCAGTTTTACGGGTGTACATGTCTGCCTGTAAAACGCTTGTTGAAAAGTAATTAGGAGCAATCTCCAGCGCCTTCTCAAAATGATACTTTGACTTCGTCATATCACCACCAGCCCACGCCGGTGCCTTTGAGTAATACGCACCAAAATAGCGGTGGGCAGCCCCGTAGTAATAGAATTCATCAAGCATCAAAAGCCGCTGCATGAGCGAAAAGATCTGAGCTTTGTAAAACAAAAGAGTCGGAAAAGAATCCAGTGCAGCGTACTTACCTAGGTTAACCGCATACCAGTAAATCGGCCCCGCGGCTTCCATAGGAAGATACCCAACACAATCCTCCACCGGGTCTTGCAGATCGAGACACTCTTTAAATTTAGGACTGATGGCCTTCATGCCATCCATCGCGTAGTCGAAGCCTTTTTTATAACTGGCGAGCATGTCTTCGCGCTCGGCATCTTCTTGGCGCATATGGCCATCTGTTAACAGATAGTAACCGCGGGAAAGCCACTCCAACGCGACTCCATCACTGGGATTATCCGCAATTTGTTTTTCCAGCTCTGTCAACGCTTCAATCAGAGAGTCTTTGTTGTCTCGTTTCGCCCACGGCTCGGCTGCTGCTCCAGGCGGCATTGGGATCTTATCGGCAGGTTCGGCCTCCGCAGCTATTTCAGTATGCTGCACAGGCTCAACGCCTAGGTGGTCTTGAATAGCCCGAATCTGCACCTGTAAGTCGGTTAACTGCTGCTGGAGCAATTTGAGATTCTTGGCCAGGTCCTCATCTGAACCCGCGAACGCTTGAGTGGCCGGCAAGGCCATCACGAGCGCGAGAGTTAACACGCAGGCGCGTCTAAAATAACGACGTTTCATATGCGGCTCCGGGGCACTGATTAAATGCGGCGGCACTTCATCCCCCAAAAAAGTGCCTACTAAAATTTATGCCAAACATTTCGAGGTCATGTAAAGCCGGATGGATTTTCCGTGAACTCGATTCCAAAGTTACGACGGTGGCTTAGTAGAAAATTATTCATTCCAACTTCCTGAAAAACCAGTAGGCAAAGGTGGGCACAGGGCGTACATCAAAATCGCAAGTTGTTTTTCTGGGAATTCGGGGGACCCGCCAATGAAGTGGACCGTATGGGTTGCCTCGCTCACTCAGAGGCGTTAAAGACCGCCTCAATCAAACGGTAAAGGACCAACAATGAGTATCGAAAAAGCAGCAGTCGTGGGTGCAGGCAATATGGGCAGTGGAATTGCTCAGAAGATCGCAACCGAGGGGTTCAATGTGATCTTAGCGGACACCTCCAGGGAACAGGCGCTTAAGGGACTTAAGCGAATTGAAACACTGCTTTCAGAGGGCGTAGAGCGAAAGATTTTCAAGCGAGAAACCGCCGACGCTATTCTTGGCCGGATACAGATAACCGGGGACCTTAACGATTTGAACGAGGTCGATATCGTTATCGAGGCTGTTTTCGAAGACATAGGCGTAAAGCAGGGGCTCTTCCAAAAGCTTGGTGAGATTACCCGCGAAGATACCGTCCTTGCCACAAACACCAGCTCCTTTTTGGTCGAACAGGTTGCCGAGGGCGTGAAAAACCCTGAACGG
>CAZZDT010000556.1:0-3614 GCA_964652435.1 uncultured Bdellovibrionales bacterium | reverse complement strand
AAAAAAGAAGCGACGGTGTTAACCGAGGATGTTCACGTAGCGCGCTTTTTCGAAAAGGCTCTGGAGCGCCATTCAAATCCAAAACTCATAGCGAACTGGACCATCAACGAAGTTTTACGCGAGGCTAAGGGCGAAGAGGTTCAAGAACTTTCTTTTGGTCCCGAAGCTTTAGGTGAGCTGGTAGAGCTGATCGATAATCAGACCATCTCGGGCAAAATTGCCAAAGAGGTTTTTCAGGCGATGTTGGAAACTGGGGTTGCCCCCGGTCAGTACGTTGAAGAAAAGGGTCTCAAGCAGGTCACAGACACTTCTGCGATTGAGGCGATTGTGGATGAGATTCTCGCTAGAAGTGAAACCCAAGTCGCTCAATACAAAGAAGGCAATACCAAGGTTCTGGGATTTTTTGTGGGTCAGGTCATGAAGGAAAGTCGCGGCAAAGCAAATCCTAAGATTGTAAACGAGTTGCTCCGCGAGAAGCTCAAGTAAGAGGATTACTTGAGGGAGGTAACGTCCAAGCTACCACAGCTTGGGCATGCCGGCTTCACCACACTCACACGGCCTATCCAGTCACATCGATTACAACGGACTTCTCGAAATTTACCGCTTTGGTGCGTTTCCAAAAGAGGTGGGTGCCGAATGTAGTGAAGCACCATTGCTCGATAGTTCTTAAGATTAAGTTCGTCGGTCATTTTCCGGTTGATTTGAATACCGACGCCTTCATCGGGCGGCATACTTGTCCAGACGACTTCGCCAAAAACTTCGATGGCCGTGTTCTCTTGATTGACCCCTTCAAAGGAAAGCTTCACGGTGCTTCCCCGTGGGGGCACGGAATTTGTTTCTACGAAGAGTCCAATGGGGCTTAAGTTTCTAGCGCGAGCACCATCAATTCGGCGGTGCCCAACTGATAGCTTGACCGGGATGCTGATCTCTTCACGTTTTGCACGACGACGCTCTAACTGAATATTGGATTCAGGTTCACCGCCCTTGATGCGGTCCACGAGTTTTCCGAAGAATCCTTTTTCTTTCATCGCCTATTTCCCATCAGGTGTCTCGTTTTCTACGAAACTGTCGCCGGTTCGGGTAATGCTTGTCTGCATCTTGTTTGCCCATCTCCTGAATTAACTTTTTTTGTTCTTTAGTCAATTCCACGGGAGTTTCTACAACAACTCTGACGTGTTGATCCCCACGTCCACCGTCTGGCAATTTGGGTGCACCTTGTCCTCGGAAGGTAAATGTCCGCCCACTTTGCGTCCCGGCTGGGATCTTTAACTTAACCTTACCGTCAATGGTGGGTACGTCAACTTGTGTGCCCAATGCGGCTTCGCAGAGTGTGATCGGCAGTTCTACAATGATGGTGTCGCCGTTTCGCTGGAAAATAGGGTGTGGGCGCACCGAGATGACCACTCGTAAATCTCCGGGAGGCCCACCGCTCTCGCTGGGCTCACCCTCTCCCGGATACCGCAAGACGGTTCCATTGTCTGCGCCAGGGGGAATTTTCACAGGCAATTGCCGCATACGTTCCACCGAGCCCCCTCCGTCACAAACCTCACAGGGCGTCGTCACGACTTTTCCGATGCCTCGGCAATAGGTGCAAGGTTGACGTACAGAAAATAACCCTTGTTGAACGCTGATGCTGCCGGCTCCAGCACATGCGCCACAATTGGTCGCAATCGCATCGGGTGGATATCCTTTGCCGTCGCAGGCGGCGCAGAGATCCACTCGGGTAATATCAATGACTCGCTCACCACCGGAAAGCGCTGTTTTAAAAGGGATTCTAAGGGTTTGCTTTTTATCTTTGCCGCGTTTTTGGACTGTATTCTTATTTTTTCGTTTGAAGAAATCGCCAAAAATATCCCCAAAAACATCTGAGACTTTTCCGCTGCGAGATGGTGCCGCGGGGCCGGGGCTTGGGGGAGGTGTACCAACATCCCCATTTTGCTCGCCAAACATATCGTATTGTTTACGCTTTTCTTGATTGGCCAAGGTTTTGTAGGCACGGGTTGCCTCTTTAAAGCGTTCTTCTGCCTGGCGGTTGTTTGGGTTTTTGTCGGGATGGTACTGCATCGCGAGTTTTCGATACGCGCGCTTGAGTTCTTGAGGGGATGCGTCCCGTGAAACCCCAAGCACGGCGTAGAAGTCTTGCATGCTAGAATGTTGTATTGATGAAGGCGATATCCGCTATGCGTAGCGATGCACAAAGCATGGATGCAGCCCCTTCGGTTAAGCTTAGTTGTTTTGTTCTTGGGTATAGATGGTTTCAGCAATTCGATAAGCTGAAGTTTCTAATGCCTTAAAGTACTGCGGGAGATTGGCCAAATCACCTTTATCCATCGCAGTTTTGAGGTTGTTCAGATCGCTCTCAATGAGTTCGAGGTCGGTCGGGTCAAGTTGTGAGCGGTATTCTGCCAGCGATTGCTCGGTGGTGTAGATAAGCGTTCGGGCGCTGTTGGTTAGCTCGGCTGCTTCTTTGCGCGCCATATCCGCTTCATGGTGTTGGCCCGCTTCGCTGATGATAGAATCGATTTCTTCTTCAGTAAGACCTGATTGGGCGGTGATACGAACGGACTGGCTACGCCCGGTGCCGAGGTCTTGAGCACTGACGCTTACGATTCCGTTGGCATCCAGTTCGAATGTAACTTCGATTTGTGGAACCCCGCGCGGCGCCGGTGGGATACCGATCAATTCAAAACGCGCCAAGCTTTGGTTATCCGCGGCCATGGGACGTTCACCCTGCAAGACGTGTACGTTTACCATCGATTGGTTGTCTAATGCGGTTGAGAAAACTTGGCTTTTACGTGTTGGAACTGTTGTGTTGCGATTGATTAAAGCGGTGAAAACGCCGCCGGCGGTTTCTACCCCGAGAGAAAGCGGCGTTACATCCAGCAGGAGTACATCTTTGATATCTCCGCTTAAAACCGCACCTTGGATACCGGCACCAATAGCAACAACTTCGTCAGGGTTAATTTCCCGGTTGGGACTTTTGCCAAAAAACGCCGTAACTTCTTTTTGCACCAAAGGCATTCGGGTCATACCGCCAACCAGGAGAACCTCGTCGATATCTTCAATACCGAGACCGGCGTCTTCAAGTGCTTGGGCACAAGGGGTGAGACTGCGCTTAATCAATTCTCGTGTGAGATCTTCAAGCGTATCCCGTGTCATGGTGAGCGAGAGGTGCTTGGGCCCAGAATCGTCAGCTGTAATAAACGGCAAGTTGATTTCTGTTTCCGTGGTACTCGAGAGTTCGTGTTTGGCTTTTTCTGAAGCTTCCTTAATGCGCTGCATAGCCATTCGATCTTGCGTTAGGTCCACGCCAGTCTCTTTTTGAAATTCCTTACAAAGGTGTTCCATAATGACATAGTCAAAGTCCTCACCACCAAGATGGGTATCACCGTTGGTGGAACGAACATTGAACACGCCCTCAGAGAGTTCAAGGATCGAAATATCAAAGGTGCCGCCGCCGAGGTCATAAACCGCTACGCGTTTATTTCCATCCAATTGGTCCAGGCCATAGGCAAGGGCTGCAGCCGTAGGCTCGTTGATGATCCGTTCGACACTCAATCCTGCAATACGCCCTGCATCTCGAGTGGCTTGTCTTTGGCTGTCGTTGAAATAGG
>CAZZDT010000555.1:0-3615 GCA_964652435.1 uncultured Bdellovibrionales bacterium | reverse complement strand
ACTGCTTTGGAGGCTCAAGAAAAAGAGCCGGACACCAAAGTTATCTTTGTTACCAAAGATGTTAACTTAAGAATTCGCGCCGCGGCTCTCGGCTTAACCGTTAAAGACTACGACTCTGAGGGCCAGGATATTGAGGAACTCTACACGGGCATCGATGAAGTCGATATGTCCGGTGAAGAGATCGATCAGTTCTACAAGGATGGCGAACTTCCGTTTGATAAAGAGGGCTACTACGCCAATCAGTTTGCACTGATGCGTGACCGCTGTAACCCAACGCATACCGCCCTTGGTAAAGTGAATACTGAGGAGCAGGTGATTCGCCCCGTCAATCTCCCTAAAGATGGGATGTGGGGTATTCGTCCAAGAAATAAAGAGCAGAGTTTTGCTGCTGATATTTTGATGGATGATGATGTAAAGCTTGTGACTTTGGTGGGTAAGGCCGGTACCGGTAAAACGCTTATGGCCATCGCGGCAGGTCTGCAAAAGGTGACCGAAGAAGGGGTTTACCAGCGCCTCTTGGTTTCTCGACCGATCTTTCCGTTGGGTAAAGACATTGGGTATTTGCCAGGTGATGTTGAAGAAAAGCTCACGCCTTGGATGCAGCCTATTTTCGATAACATCGAGTTTTTGATGGGTATCAGTCGCCAAGATAAGAAGCAGGGCCGAAGCTACACAGAGCTCATGGACCTTGGTCTTCTCGAGATTGAGCCGCTGACTTATATCCGTGGTCGAAGTATCCCGAATCAATTTATGGTGGTCGATGAGGCCCAAAACCTCACACCTCATGAGGTGAAAACCATTTTGAGCCGGGCTGGGGATAACACGAAAATTATCCTAACCGGTGACCCCTACCAGATTGATAATCCCTATGTGGATTCCACCAACAACGGCTTGGTTCACGTGGTCAACCGCTTCCAGAAAGAGCGTTTGGCCGGTCACGTAAGCCTGAGCAAAGGTGAGCGAAGTGACTTGGCAGAATTGGCTGCCAACCTGCTCTGATCGTGGCAGGCTTGTGACTACTTGACGAATTGGCTCTAGCGGGCGTATACGCACGTTCTTCCACGACTTTTACCTGGGATTTGTAATGGCTACTAAGCGTAATGTTCCTGAACACGTTCTTTTTGACACTCGATTGATTCAACGTCATATCGAAGAAGGTCTTATCACCGAAGCAGACGTTGAGGCATACCGTCAAAAAGCTGCAGATGTTGAAGAAAACAAAGACGTGGTTTCTATGGAAGCCATCTTCCAGGGTCGTAACTAGTCTTATTCGACTCTAATAGGCCGTTAAAACTCAGCTTTTGAGCTTCGGCCTTGATTCTGATTTCGTAACCTATTGTCCACGAATCCCGACTTCACCTATCGGGAACCGGCACAGTTTCGTTTTCTCTATGAGTGATCCACTCTGCTCTTCTAAGGCCCAGTTTGGTTTATTGGTGGGTCAGCTTCGTAGCATCCAGTGAAATCCAAGCCATGCCGCTCCCAGGCAGACGGTGACGTTTAAGAAGATATTCGCCCCCAGCTTGAGAAATGATCCGCTTTGCAGCAGAACGACATTGTCCATGGAGAAGGCAGAATAAGTGGTCAGAGCGCCGAAAAAGCCTACAGTGACCAAAGGCCGCCAGGGCATATCGTTGACCATTCCCTGCTCGAGAGCGGCCATCAAGGCGCCGAGGCCCAGGGCTCCCATAATATTCACGCAAAGGGTTCCGTAGGGAAATGCTTTCCCAAGCAGAGCGGTGCAGCCGAGAGTAATTAGGTACCGTGAGCAAGCGCCCAAGGCGCCCCCGATTCCAACCAACCCAAGCATCATAAAATGATTCATTGGTGAGGGTCCTTGTGGTTTCAGAGGCGTTTATAAGCTTAGAGTGCTTGGATGCGCAAAATCTCGTTGGCTACCTTGTCGGTGATGTAGAGACTTCCATCTGTATCGAAGTCCATACCGCTGAGCGCATTAGGGCGTCCGGTATCGAGCCAGTCGAGGAGTTTACCCTCTTTGCTGAATCCGTAGATAATTCCCGAAGCGAAGTCGCTCACGTAGAGGTGGTCGCCATGCAGAGCCAACCCAGAAGGTTGAGACATGCCCTGGCTTGCGCCTCTGATGAGCTCTCGAAAGATAACACCGTCAACGTAGTGGTAGTCTGGACAAATAAAAGCTGAACAGTCGTAGTTTGGATTGGTGAGGTCAGCCCCGCGGCGACCGCTGTTTATATCCAAGATTGCAACTCGGTTGTTACCGGTATCAGCAATGTAGAGAAGACCTGTGTCATGGTCGATTTCCATATGAGAAACTACGTTCGGAGTGCGTAAAACACTGCCTTGCACATAACGAGAAACAATGCCGTCGGAGTGGTCGCTGCCACCAAGACCGTGATCTTCAACAAAGTCATAGCGCGTGATCGACTGGTGATACCCATCAAACACCCAATAGACGTTATCTTTTTCCCAGGCGATGCCCATGCCCAGTGGCGTGTTGTGCATCATGTCTAAGTGACCTGAGTGACCGCCATTGAAAAATGCCAGGTCAGAAGTCCACATGGTGGGCCCCATAAAGTCTTCCGGGGTTCCGCCCATATTCACCGGGCCTTGGGTCAGTTGTGCGGTCTCATGAATGGTGCTGAAATTTCCGTTGTCCCCAAATGCCAAGGCAGAGGGTTGCGCTAAAAAGTGCTGTCCCGCCTCGGCGAAACCAGCTCTCTTCTTCTGGCTGCTTTGTCCCGCTTGTCCTGCATTTGAATAGATGACCATGGATTCATCGCCACGGTTGACCACCCAAAGCTCGCCCGCGACATTAGGATTGAATTCAAGGTCGCGCGGAACGTTGAGTCCATCCGCACTCGTACCGATGATGCTGACTTGAACGGAGTTGATGGAATTCTTACCGTCTCCAAGTACCGGGATATAAGTTTTTTCTTGGCATCGATAATCGTCAGAAGCTTCTGGGTTCAGCCATTCATAACCGTCTACACAAGCAGCGCTGCCGGAATCGCTGATTTCGCAGAAGTTACTTTCGTTACATGCATTGGGGCCGTCGCCGCATCCCACGAGAGCGAGAAGGGCGGAGAAAATAAAACAACTAATTTTGTACATCATTTTAGCTTTCTGAAAACCCGGGCAGGATCTTCTTGGCAACGAACCCCTCTTAGCAGCAAAGATAAATCTCTGTAAGCGTATAATATCAATAAATAAAACATAAGTTCGTCGGTCATAAATGGGCTTTTTCGTTGCGCGGTTGCTCGGACTTGGGTAGCTTCCGGCCACTTAGCCCAAGGGATCAGGAGATATTATGAAACAACTGTCGACTTTCTGCATAGTTAGCGCGCTTACCATGGCAGGTTGCACCATGCATACAATCAACGAAGAAGCAGCCGTCAGCGCTGAACCGACCACCTTGAACACCCCACCTACTGACGATCCCTATTTGTGGTTGGAAGAGGTTGAGGGAGAGAAGGCCCTGACTTGGGTCGAAGAACGTAACAAAGAAAGTCTTGGGATTTTCGAACAAGATGCCCGTTACAATGGGTTTTTGGGTGCGGCTGAAACCATTTTAAATGCGACCGATCGCATTCCTTACGGAACCACCCGGGCGGGTATGGTTTATAACTTTTGGCAAGA
>CAZZDT010000554.1:0-3620 GCA_964652435.1 uncultured Bdellovibrionales bacterium | reverse complement strand
CCGATTTGGAAGCCTGCAATTATGGTGAAACCTCCTGTACGGTTTGTAATGCGAACTGTGAAAACGTTGCCGGAGCAACAGCTTATTGCGGTGATGGAACGACCAATGCTGAAAATGGTGAAACGTGCGATGATACCAATGCAGTGACGGAGGATTGCCCCTACGGCGACCTGAGCTGTACCGTTTGTACCAGTGCTTGCGTAAACGGTCCTGGTATCGTTCATTTCTGCGGCGATTCCGTAACAGATACGGAATACGGCGAGACCTGCGACGACGGAAACTCTATTCAGGAGTCATGTGACTACGGCCTAACCAGTTGCGAGGTTTGCTATCCTTGCCAGCTTATTGCTGGAGCCACTTCCTATTGCTCTGATGCAGTGACGGACGCAGCGAATGGTGAAGCTTGTGACGATGGTAACCAAAATGACTGCGACGGCTGCTCTGGTGATTGTGCTCGTTTTGAGAGCTGTGGCAATGGCGTTGTTGAATGTGCCGAGACCTGTGATGATGGGGATGCCAACGAGCCTTATCCTGCCTTCGGCGGCTGCGACGAAGATTGTAAAGATGGTGTACCGGCGCATTGTGGTCCCGGACCCATTGATTTCCATCCAAGTGTAGCAGCTGTGATTCGTGGCTCGCAGGGGATTGCCGGAGACGACATATTCTTCGCAGATGTAGAGGAAATGACTTCTTTAACCATTGAAGGTATAGCGGTTGATGATTTGAGAGGCATCGACTGTCTTGTGAATCTTAGAACATTGCGTGCGAATAATAATGACCTGGGTAGCAATGCTTCTTCTTTAGACGCGCTTCAGAATTTAAAGAGGATTCAAACGATTCAGCTTACCAATAATGGTCTCGCATACCTTGGGGGTCTTGCGGGGTTAGATACCGTTGAGAATCTTCACCTTAGTCAAAATGAGATTGTGGCGATTGATGCTTTGGCCGGTTTGACGCAATTACGAAATTTGTATTTAACCTCTAATAATATTGTTGATTTGACACCGCTGTCTGGCCTGACTTCACTTGGTAATTTAGACCTTAAGTCAAACCAAGTTGTTTCTGTAGAAGGCCTTGGGAATCTGACCGGTCTGACACATCTTATTCTGTGGGATAACTTGATTGAGGATATTTCACCGCTTGGATCTTTGATAAACCTGACCTATCTAGATCTTGATACGAATCAAATTTCGAATGTTGAAGCCGTGGTGTTCTTAACAGAAATTCAAGTTATTTGGTTGATCACGAACAACATTTCCGACTTCTCACCCTTAGAAGATAATGAAGGGTTGGGAGCAGGAGATACCATTCAGCTCGGTAACAATTATTCTACTTCGGAGGCGGCTTCTACAATGTCGCTGGAGGAATGGTGCAGTGGAACAGGTGATATTCTCGGGCAGAGAATCACTTTTAATATTCTCGGTAGTCGCGGCGCTAACGTGAATCACGATTGTAACTAAAGCGCTATTTCTTTCCCGCTTACTTGAACGTCAGTTTCATTGATTTCCAAACAAACATGATGATGTAGAGTTTGTCCTGCGGACTCAAATATCCGGGGAACACGCGCGGCGTTCACATAGCGGGTGCCGTCTTTTTCAATGCACCACTTACGTTGGCCGCCGCCCTTTAAACCTTGATGCATATGTCCAGCGATAACGGCCATGACATTTTTACCTTGGTGGCGAGCATAGTCGATGGCTTGCTCTAAATCGGGGTCGCCAAAGTCGCCTTCGGACTTTTTAAAGTCACAACCCCAAATGTCGTCACGTCTGGATCCTAAACCACTGGGGCCATTATGGGCAAAGAAGATAACGTTTTGATTTTGGGATTGGTCAACTTGTTGTTTGATATAATCGGCTGATGCTTGGATGGTTTCGATTCCATATGCCTTCTTAAGGTAAGGTCTGAAACTTAGCTTCGGACCACCCATGGAAAAGGGACGTCCGGAGATGATGTCGAACTGGAAACCTTGCAGGTCGAATGCATGCACATTGTAGCCACAGAATATGGCATTACCCATAGACTTATTGAGCGCGGTGTAATGCTGGCTTTGTCTAAGCCCACTGATTTGAGCGAGTGGGTGGTTTCCCAAGACCTCGGCGATGAGCTGAATGACATTGGTGCTGTCGTGATTGCCGGGCATAAAGAGTGTGGTTTTTTGTAACTCTTGAATCAGTGGCCAAACGGTTTTTCCGCGCCAGGGAGCGTAATTGACGAGGTCTCCTACAAAGAGAACCAAGTCATAATCGGATTGATTGAAGTAGGATACATCTTTTTCGTTGAAGTGCAGATGCACATCTCCGACAACCGCAAGGCGTACACTCATAAGCGCCTCTTAAAGTCTATCTTCGATAACTTGGACAAAGACTGAGGCACCTACCAATAGAGCTCTCTCATCGATATCAAAATGAGAACAGTGATGAGGGACACTCATTGGCTCGCGGTCTAGAGGCGCAGAGCCTACGAGAAAATAACAGCCCGGCACTTTTTGTGCGAAGTAGCTAAAATCTTCCCCACCCATGGAAAGGTATGGGTAGCCGGCTTCGTTAGGCCCGACTATTTTTTGTGCGGCTTCCAGCAACACTTGAGCTTGCTCGTCCGCATTGATGGTGGGTGGATAGCCATCTTGATAGTCCAATGTAATTTTTGCCCCATAGGTAGCGGCAACGCCCGCGGTAATCTCTGCCATGCGTTGCTTGATAAGGTTTCGGTTTTCTTCGGTATAAGCGCGAGCAGTTCCTTTGAGTTTGGCATGGTGAGGAATGATGTTGAAGTTGGTTCCGCCTTCCATCATGCCAACGGTAACCACGGTGCTCTCGAGTGGGTTGGTGTTTCTGCTTACAATGGTTTGGAGCGCGGTGATAAGTTGGGCCGCCACAACAATGGGGTCTACTGTTCCTTGGGGGCATGCTCCATGTCCACCGATGCCTTCGATATCGATGATAAATTTATCGGAGGCAGCCATGATGGGCCCGGGTTTTACGCCAACGGTGCCAAACTTCTGATAATTCCACAGGTGAATCCCGTAAATTTCGTCTACCCCCTCAAGAGCTCCGTCTTCGATCATGTATTTTGCACCGGCGAAACCTTCTTCCGCTGGCTGAAAAATAAACTTCACAGTGCCGGCAATGTCCTCACGTTTTTCACTCAGTACTTTAGAAGCACCCAAAAGCATGGCCGTATGACCATCGTGTCCGCACGCATGCATGACGCCGTCGTGAATAGATGCGTAGGGCACATCGGAGGTTTCCTGCATGGGCAGGGCGTCCATATCGGCTCTTAGAGCGACCGTTGGGCCCGGTTTTCCGCCTACCAAAGTTCCCACGACGCCAGTTTTTCCAACCTTTTCACGAACGGAGATACCAAGGCCTTGAAGCCTTTCCGATACAAGCTTTGCCGTACGGAATTCCTGAAAGCTTAGCTCAGGATGTTTATGAATATCACGGCGCGTTTCGATGATTTCCGATTCCAGGGGTTGAACCGAAGGATGAATCTTGATGGTCATGAGAGCCTCTGTTGCGAACCACTGCAGGCAGTGAGCGTATGGGTTAGACGTCTGGGACGAGTAAGATGGACCCATTACCATCTGGAGAGTTCAGTGGAAATGCAAATCCTGAAGT
>CAZZDT010000553.1:0-3625 GCA_964652435.1 uncultured Bdellovibrionales bacterium | reverse complement strand
GCTCTCGAAAAAAGCAATCCTCAAAATAGGCTCGCGAGTAACAGTTGTAACTGTGAAGAAAACTCGAACCGCGTACCTCCTGGGCCTGCAATGCCGTCAGCGCCAACGCTGTAGCATCCACTAAATGGCGCATGGCCGCGTCTAACTCTGAGCTTTGATGGCGAGCATTTACCCCAAGTACTTTGAGAACACCCACAACTTCACCACGATGCATCAATGGCCACTGAACTGTCAGACGTTTGCCTTCGTCATCTGTCTCTCGGCTATAAGCATTCCCTGAGCGTAAAATTTGCTCACCAGTCGCTTCTCCCAATCGCAAAATAGGAACCCGCCACTCCACACCTTCCACACCGGCGCTGGCAATAAAGCGAAGCTCCCCCCGACCATTTAAATCCGCCCATAAAATGGCTGCGTCGGCCCCGCAGATATCAACGAAGCTATCGACGACCGTACGTGAGAGACTGTCCAAGTCACCCAGTTGATTCAGGTGCAACCCTAAATAATGAACGCGTTCTTGAAGTCTTAAGTCGCGCCTTAGAGAGCGAGGGGTCTCAACATCGGATAAAAAGTGGTCCAATCTATCCGCTAACGATTGAATTTCAGATTCAGCAATATTTGCGTCGAGATATTCAAAGGCTCCGCGACCGCGAAGTTCTACCGAGTTGGCAGCATCAAAACGATTGGTCAAAACAATCAAGCTGATGGGGTCTAAACCGTCCAAGCATAGTTCGACGAGATTTTGGCCCTGGGGAGTCGGCAAAAGATCTTCGGCCAGGACCACCGCCCCAAACCGAGTCATGCGTGATTCACGCAGGCCTTCTCCTACTGTCGCCACCACACAAACTTCGATTAAGCTTTTTTCGAGGACACTGCGCCATCGACCCGCCACCTCTGGGTCTTCGTGCACAAATAGTATCGGACTTGCCGTCATCAATCCTCCCAAGTGCCAGTGAAGACCCTTCGAGCTGCACCTCGCATGGTCACGACATCTTGATCATCGACACAAATATCCAATGTGCCCCCCGGAAGTTCTACGCTGCTCCACTGATTGCGCTCGGCCAAGCCGGCCCGCACCGCCGATATTCCCACAGCACAAGCGCCACTTCCACAAGCCTGCGTAATTCCTACACCTCGCTCATACACCACCGTCTCAAAACCGCCAGTGTGAGCCCGCGCAAAGCCCACATTCACCCGATCGATAAAATCTGAATGCGATTCCAATAATGGGCCAAACTCTTGGGCAAGATCCATGGGATTATCATCTGTAAAAATCGTGACATGAGGATTGCCAAAGAAGTGGCATCGACCGGTAAATTCCCTTTTACCAGCAGTAAACGTCAAAGATTCACCGCTGCTGGCTTGCTTTGGTAAAGTCGCATGTTGCGTTAGCGGTTTTCCCATCACGACCAAGAAAGTAGACGGGTCAACCCGCTCACAGGAATAGGTTTCACCACTTACGACCAACTCTAAAGTATTGGCATCATTGGGAACCGCCCCAAGGTCATAGAGAAATCTTAAAATACAGCGCATGCCGTTACCGCACATACCCGCATCGCTGCCATCTGCATTCTGAACCTTCATTTCAAACCCATTGGTCGAATGAGGCCACAACGCGAGAATACCATCAGCTCCGATACCGCGGTGCCGGTCGCAAATCAGGCGAACCACATCAGCAGCAAGAGGACTCTGCCAGTCGCGCGCGTCTACAACGACAAAGTCATTGCCTGCGCCTTCGTATTTGGAAAATTCGATCACCTTTTAAAAGTCTCCCAGGAAGCTGAGAAGACCTCAAAGGCCAATTGGAATCAAGCCCCCAGTGAAACCCGTGAAAAGCGCTCAAATAATCGCGCCGAAGCACAAATAGCGTTCAATTCCGCCTCACCAACGGCCTGAGGGCCATCGCTAAGAGCTTCTTTAGGGTTCATATGGATTTCGACCATCACACCGTCGGCTCCAGCAGCCAGACCTGCCCTGGCCATGGGAACAATCAGATCGCGTCGGCCCGTGCCGTGGGAAGGATCGACAATGACCGGTAAACCGTGAACATGTCTTAATAAAGCCACCGCTCCAATATCCAGCATATTTCGTGTTTGGGTAGCAAGTCCCTGCACACCCCGCTCACAGAACACAACCGAACGGGCTCCAAATGCCAGCAAATGCTCCGCGGACATCATCCAATCTTCCAGCGTCGCCGCCATCCCGCGCTTTAAGAGGACCGGCTTAGCCATAGCGCCCACGTCTTTAAGCAAAGAAAAGTTCTGCATGTTGCGAGAACCAATCTGAATCATGTCGGTATGTTCGGCTACCACGCAAACATCGTGTTCACTCATCACTTCCGTCACAAGTTTCAGATTGTTCAGACGAGCTGCTTCACTTAGCCATTTCAAAGCCGGATCGCCCCGGCCGCGGAATGAGTAAGGAGACGTTCTTGGCTTATAAGCTCCACCACGGAGGAGGTGGGCACCAGAACGCGCCGCAATGGCCGCCAATTCATGAATTTGTTCTTCGCTCTCAGCGCTGCACGGACCAGCCATGACCACAGGATTGCTATCCCCGCCAATCAGGAGGTCGCCAACAATCGCAGCTTGCCCTTTGAGCATATCCAATTTGGGGTGCGAGCTTTTCGGGACCAAGACATCCGCAACGCCTGGGAGTCCCAAGAGTACATCGCGGGAGCAAGCAGCCGAATGAGCCTCCACCATCAAGACTGGCTGGGTTGTTCCTTGAGCCATAGAGACCCATTGCCCCATCGCCTTTAAGGTACCGGCCACATCTGCGGCATCCGCACCCTCTTGCAAGGTGATTAATTTCAAGCCACTCATCAAAGACCTCGATTCACAACAGTTTCCACAACTGTTGCCAATGCATCCCGGGCCCGCCCTACCGGTGTATATTCAAGAGCCAAAAGAGCTTCGTCAGCCAACTGACGAGCTCTGATTCGGGTATCTTCCAGACAGCCCGTCGCCAAAATCTTCTCGCGAATCTCTGCCGATTCCTCCACGCTGAGAGGTTTATTGGACATAGCAACTTCGCGAACCAGGCGCTCTACCTCTGCATCGCGCTCACATGCAAGTATCAAAGGCCAAGTAAGCTTTCCTTCTTGAACATCGGTGAGAACCGCTTTGCCCGTCACCCGAGGATCACCGGCAAGGTCTAAAATGTCATCCACGATTTGGAAGGCCAATCCAATCATCACACCATAACGTCCGTAAGCATCAATGGCCGTCTCGCTTAATCCGCCCGCTGTGGCGCCAGCTCGAAGTCCCCATCGGAAAATGGCCGCAGTCTTGCCATAAATGATTCGGTGATAAGCGTCTCGGTCGGGAACAAACTGGTTGCGACGCTCCAGCTGTAGCGCCTCGGCTTTAACCATCAAATCAATGACCGTCATCAGACTGGCCAGTAGGTCAAAATGCCCGGTGCGCTGAACACGGCGAAGAGAATCAATGAGTAAATAATCACCACCCAAAACACTGGCCGAGTTGCCATACACCACCCGAGCAGTTTCGGCGCCTCGTCGGTAGTCACCCTCATCTAAAACATCGTCGTGTAAAAGCGTCGCGGTGTGAACCAGCTCACTGGCCACCGCAAAATCTCGTACCGTCTGAGTCATCTCTTGCCCACC
>CAZZDT010000552.1:0-3630 GCA_964652435.1 uncultured Bdellovibrionales bacterium | reverse complement strand
TTCAATACTGGGACATTGAATCGATTTTGCTGTACCACAAAAAGCTTGATGCCATGACGGTCACACGTGGTAATCATCCGGTCAACATCATCAAGGGTCAACGCGATGGGTTTTTCCACAACAATATGTTTTCCATACTGAGCCAAATCAACAACAACATTCGCATGAGATCCGCTATCGGTCAGTACGCTGATGACATCCACATTCAATTGCTTCATCATCTCATGCATGTCCGTGAAATAAGGAACATCAAACTTGTCGCCGATGGCCTTGGCTCGAGATTCATCAAGGTCACAAACCCCAACCAATTGAGCGCCTTCAATCTCTCTATGTCCTAAGAGGTCCGAGTGCCGCTTTGCAATTCTGCCACATCCAACCAATGCGAATTTGAGCATAAACAATTCCTTTTGAGCTATTTTCTCCGAGACTTGCCACATTGATTCGTCGGGGTCCATACGTTTTCCCTCTCTCCTATGCGAAGTCCGCTCAAGAACATCAAAAGGGCCCATAAAACCTTTTGATATCATACAGATAGAGGCCCAAAACAACTCTGCGATGACCGTTCAAACCCCTGACACAATCCCCAGATTGTTGGCAGTTTCAGCTACAATAGACTAAGTTAAGAGGTAGATGCTGACCGTTACGAAACTGCATGAATCGAATGATGGCATTGAATAAGGGAGAGTGGCGTGAGTGATAAGTCGTTGAGAGCCCTCGTGCTTGGAGGCTCCGGTGAGATAGGACAAGCAATAGTAAGCGCACTGGAAAATAAAGGTGCCGACGTCGTCGTGACGTCGCGCAAGCTTGATCCAAATAACCCCAACGTTAAACGGCTTAATTTAGAACACCCCGAAAGATTTCAAATGCGGCAACCGGTAGACGTCGCATACTTTTGCGCCGGAATGACCGACCTGGCCGAATGCCAAAAGCAACCTGGCCATTCATGGGAAATCAACGTCAAAAGTCAGACCAGGTTAATTCGAGAGCTTTACGCTCAAGGCACTTTTATCGTGTACTTTTCATCGCATCTTATTTTTGATGGTTCAGTTCCTCACATCAAAGCTGATGCTCGTAAGAAACCACACAGCAGATTCGCCGAGCAAAAGGTCGCGGTAGAAGAATACCTAGGTAAACTTGATAGTAGCTATGGCATTATTCGACTCAGCGATGTCATTGGAACCAACACAAAATTTCTCTGCCGATGGGCCAATGCTCTCAAACAGGGTGAAAGTATCGAAGCAGTTCGCGACCTTTCCATCGCCCCCGTTGGACTTAATGATCTCGTTGAAGCCGCCATTCAAATTGGGACTGAACGAAAAAAAGGGGTGTTCCAACTCTCGGGAGAAAAGGACGTCCCACTGGACAGAATAGCCGTGGAATTAGCCGAGCAACTTGGCGTTCCCTCAAGCCTTGTCAACGCAATTGACGCAGACGATGCATCCTGGGACATTGTAGCAAGACCTGAGCATACAACCCTTGATACAAGTCGCGCCAAACGAGAACTTGGATTCAGACCGAAAACTTGGTCTGAGCTGCTTAGCCATTTCATCGAGACAAATCGACTTCGAGGTGAACAACCTTACTCATCCATCGCTCACGAAAACGAATCCTAAACTACATTTCACCGCCAACCACTGCACCACCGTCTGCAACAATCAACTGTCCTGTCACGTAACGGGCTGCGTCCGATGCAAGAAATCCGGCTACACCCGCGATATCATCAGGTTCTCCGATTCGTCCCAGGGGCGTGCGAGACTCTATTTGCTTTCTAATCTCATCATTTTCCCAAAGCGCTCGAGCAAAGTCTGTTTGAATAAGGCCGGGAGCAATGCAGTTGGCCCGGATGTTTTTGTGTCCCCATTCAACAGCAAGGTTTCTCGCCAACTGTAATTGAGCTGCCTTGGAAAGAGCGTAAGCCCCAATCACACGACTGCCATCGAGCGCTGTGATACTTGAAATCAAAATCATGGATCCACCGCCCACCTTCTCCATATGCGGGCCCGCCAAATTACATAGCCATATATTGCTCTGTAGATTCACACGCATAATCTTGTCGAACGCTGCATCTTCCAAAACTTGCATAGGGCCGAACGCAGGATTCGCCGCTGCATTACAAACAACGATATCCAACCGCCCATAAGCCTTGACCGTTTCCTCAACCAGCTTGGCCACATCTTCTTTGTGTCCAACGTTCGCAGCGATAGCGATGGCCTTACCACCAGCTGCTTCAATTTCTTTCGCCACCACTTCACAAGGTTCCAACTTGCGGCTGGTTATCACGACGCGAGCACCTTGTTTGGCCAATTGTTGAGCAATACCCCGACCGATGCCTCGGCTTGAGCCCGTTACAATTGCTACCTTTTCGCTCAGATCAAACATTGAACACTCCTCGTTAACCTGAGCCAAAACTCCCACAAGCAGGCAAGAAGTTCAATCGCGAAGCGGCAACTTCAACGTCCTTTAAACCTTAAGCTGAAAACCGGTTTTGATTTTATTTTCATTGGAATATTCTTTGTTCATCATTATGCTCTGGAGTCGGGAATTGAAGGTTACTCAACAGGGTAATCGATGAAAGGAATCATCTCGGATGCTAAGCATCACTCTTGTGCTTCTCACACTAGGTTTAAGTCCGGAAACCGGACTCTACGTAAACGGCCAAGCAGAGCAAAACATTCTAGACAAAGCAATTCTCATTGAAGAACTCCAAGCAAGACTTCCCGGCCTTCAGGTCACCTCTCTTCCGACCCAAGATCAAGGCCGTTTCTACACTTTAGAATTCTCTCAAAATACTGCAGATGGAAAAGAGACCAAGCTTCTTTTCATCCTTAAAGATGCTGACAAAAACATTCTACTCAAGCGCTCTCTTCGACCAAGCCAACAAACACTCGCTACTGCAAGACAAATTGCCCTGGTCATTGAGGGCGTCATTAAACGACGCGGAGATTCTCTCAGCGAGATCCTCTTAGCCCAAAAACCAGACCCAGAACCGGTCACGGTTATAGAGACTGAGACTCCAGAACAACAAAAGGCTCTGCAACTCGATGCAGCCATGACCTTTGGTACCATTATGTCTGCCAAACGCTCTACCATTGGCATGCAGATCACCGCGCAAACACAAGTTTGGCAATCACTCTATTTGGGAGTTCAAGGTGGCTTTCAACACCTGCTCAACGACGGAAATCGCGGACCCAATGCGGGAAGCATCGAACTTTTCGAGTGGAACTCTGTGGGCTTGGCCAAATGGCAATACATGAATGCCCACCTTGGCTTTTCAGTCCTGACCGGAGTTGGGATCGCTGTGAACCTATCCGAAGCATCCAATGATGCTAGTCCCGTTTCTTTCGGTGAGACCGATACGCTTCTTCTTATCCGAGCCGGCCTTGAACTATCGTGGGAAATATCAAGTGATTTCAGTATGCTGGGAGTTTTCTCCGCGGATTTCACTCCCAACTATCCCAGGTATAATTTAGAGGGGCAGAACCTATTGAATCGCGGCAGCACATCTATCTTTGCCAGTGCTGGGTTCCGTTACAGCCCGTTTTAAAACAACTTTTCTCCTCCCCTTCCGGAGATTGTAGAAAAAGTTGTCCAATACCCCATTTTTTCTGACAAAATTGGCCAGTGGACGCA
>CAZZDT010000551.1:0-3633 GCA_964652435.1 uncultured Bdellovibrionales bacterium | reverse complement strand
TAAGGTCATTGCGGTGGCCATGGAAGGCGAAACAGAATCCGCCATTACTGACCACGCCGACATCTGCCTATTCGTAAAGGTCGGGCAGCTGGGCCGCATGATTAAGTTTTTCCAGAAACACTCCGTAACCAAAGCCGCTATGGCTGGTGGCGTTCGCAAAACGCGACTCTTTGAAGGAGCACGCCCCGACCTAACAGCCTTCAAGCTCTTGGCCCGCTCTGCACTGCGAAAAGATGACGGCATGCTGCGCGCCATTGCCCGGGAGTTCGAAAACAAAGGCATCACCATTATTGACTCCACGGCTTACATGCCAGAATGCTTAGCTCCGGCCGGACTGCTTACCAACCAACCCATCAGCGATGACACCCAAACACAACTAGACTACGGATACGATGTAGCCCGAAAGATTGGCGAACTCGATATTGGGCAGACGGTCGTTGTTAAAGATGGCGCAGTGGTAGCGCTAGAGGCCATTGAAGGCACCGATGCATGTATCGCCCGCGCGGGCGAATTGACCAAGCGCAGTGGCGCCGTCCTCGTCAAGGTCGCCAAACCCAACCAAGATATGCGCTTTGACGTCCCTGCCATCGGATTAACGACCATCGAAAACTTGGCAAAAGCTGGCATTAAGGTCCTTGGCGTTGAGGCGCAACGAACACTGTTCTTGGAGCCACAAAAAATCATCGAACGTGCTAACGAGCTTGGCGTAACCATCGTCGGAATTCGCGCAGGATAAAAAAATGAACCCGATTCGACTGATTGTAGCCGGTGCAGGACACCTGGGTCGCTACCATGCACAAAAGGCAATGGCTTTAGACTGTATTAACCTCGTCGGCATCATGGATATCGATCCGGACAAAGCCTCAGCTCTAGCCCATGAAATCGGTGTGCCGGTCATCGACTCGTATTCTGCCGATACCGCTGATGCCATGGTTGTGGCCACAACCACCTCAGCCCATCACGATGTGGCCTGCGAAGCTCTGCAGGCCGGGCTTCACGCCCTTGTGGAAAAACCAATTGCTTCAACTGTACACCAAGCCAATCAAATGGTTGAAACGGCCCTTCGTCACAACCGGGTTTTGGCTGTAGGCCATTCGGAACGGTACAATCCTGCTGTATCGGCTGCCCTAAATTTAGCGAACCGTCCTCGCTACATCACCGCCGAGCGACTAAGCCCATTCTCCGGACGCTCTCTAGATGTGGATGTGATCTTAGATCTCATGATCCATGACCTTGATATCTTATCATTCCTCGTTGCTTCTCCTCTTAAAGAAGCCCGCGCAATAGGCGTTCCGGTTTTAACCAATTCTGTTGATATGGCATCAGCACGGCTCGAGTTCGAAGACGGAACCGTAGCAGAACTTCAAGCTGGTCGCGTATCCATGGAGCCTTGCCGAAAAATCAGAATCTTTACCGAAGAGCGTTATATCTCAATTGATTGTTCGGCTCGGGAGGTTAAAGCGGTAAAAATCAACGCGCCTACCGAAGGTCAAACCATGGGAACCATAACGGGCGATCCCGTTGCGGTCCCAGAATGGGACCCATTGGAAGAGCAAATGAAGAATTTTGCCCACAGCATTGCGAATCAAACAGAGCCTAAAGTAACTGGCGCAGCAGGGACACGTGCTTTGGAGTTAGCCTGCGCCGTACGCCAATGCATGACGAACCCCGCGACAACTTAGTTTTCCAGATCAATCAGTCGTTGGGCCAGTGCATTTTTATCACTTTCACTGGTGGCCAATCTTGCCTTCAATTCAACAAAGCCAGATTCCGACTCACTTAGGGATTGGTTCGCATTGCGAAGTTTGACCTGAAGCATTTGAATTGTCTCCAAATTGGAACGATTCAATTCGGCCTCATCTTGTAGCTTTCGCTCAAGCTGACGAACTTGCCCCGTCTGCTTCTCGCTTAGCGCCTCGAGTTCAGTGGTCCGTGCGTTGCTATTGCCCAGTTCAACCCGAATCGCGGCAAGCTCTGCCTCTATCTCCGACTTCAAGTTTTCCAACGACAACAAGTCTTTTTGATGTTGCTGACGCATTTGTTCGTGGGCAGTACGCTGACGTTGCAGCTCGGCATCATGGGATTGTCCCAGCTCGTCAAGGCGACCTTGTAGCCCGTCACGCTCCCCTAAAGCCGCATCGCGCTCCCCGGTCACCACATCCAACTGCGAGCGCAATGTGTTCAACTCCTCCCCAGTGATTCCGGTGGAGTCCGTAAGCTCTGCTATGTCGCCCTTTAACGACTGTATCTGCGACTCTAACTCAGCAACGAGGCCTCGTGCTTTTTCCTCATCGGCCGTCGCGGACTCCTGCAAGGCATCCACCTGGGTCTGCAGTAAAGCAACGGATTTGCTGTTTGCTTCGAGTTCGGCCGCCTTCTGTGAATTGACAGCACCCAATTCTACATTTTTTCGTTGCGCATCAAGCACTGCTATCTCTGATTGAGCCAATCGGTCCCCAAGCTCCGCTATCTGCAACCGAAGGGTCTGTTGCTGAAGAGCATGGGCCTCTTTCTCGGACTGGCCTAGCCCCTTTAGGGCATCATAAGCGCGTTGGGATCTCTGGTTGTCCGCCAGTGCTTGTTCGACTTGTTTCTCAGCCGACTCCTTCGCCGACTCGATTCGGGTCGCCCATTCTTCGCGCTCCCGGTCCAGCTCCTCTTGTATCGCCAAAAGTCTCAATTTAAGACTGGAGACCTCTTCTTCCTGTTCTTGAAGCTCTTTTTCCAGGGATTGCTTGACCACCGCGCTGGTCTTGCGCAGCTCCACCAATGATTCTTCAGCTGAGCTTAATTTATCGCTTGTATCCTCGAGATGGCGGGTTGCACGAATCAGCTCTTCATCTTTCGAGCGCACCCACTCTGCTGCACTGTCGATCTCTTGCTGCTTTTGATTCCATATGTGAGCCACGTGCGCTAAATCACGCTCCAACTTACGCACCTGCTCGCGAAGGCCAAACAGCTTCTTATCGATACCGGTTAAACGCGGGTTCCCTTCCGGCACAGGCGCCTTAAAGTCGACGTGTCGAACCTGGGCGAACACTTTCCCAATAAACTCAACATCATCCGACGTTAAAACTGAGTGGATGGGATTTGCTCCAGTCGTTCCTAGCTTCGGCGGTGCGATACGTGGCGGCACCGGGGTATCCTCGACAGGTTCCAAGTCCTCTATGACATCTTGCTCTAAGGCTGGCTCTTCAGGCCCATTTTTTTGATTCGCCATGGTCCTGACAGTAAGTCATAGGAACCTGCATCTCTGCAACCCGCAAAAGAGTCGCTGGCTGTTTGTATTCAATTCTGGCAAACTCCGAATAGTGTTCTAACGCTATAAAAGGCCTGCTTTTTTAATGACTACCATTCCATTGCTTCTTGCTCTCCTGGCCATGACGCCATGCGACAAGATCATAATCAAGGCTACGATAAGCCAGGGCCAACATCAGGTGGTCGGGCATTCCCAATGCGTCACCAGTCACAAACAACCACCAACGGTCGAGAACTACCTCCAGTGGCTCAATGACCAAGAGACCAAAGCCCTCAATGACGTCAATATGCCTTGGGTCTATCCTGATGGTTACCAGCCTGGCGAAATGCTTATCAACGATGCGGGCGACAGCCATTCTCATCACTTTGTGACAA
>CAZZDT010000550.1:0-3645 GCA_964652435.1 uncultured Bdellovibrionales bacterium | reverse complement strand
TAGGGCTCAAATGCTTGCCGGTCGGTAACATGCAGCTGGATACCGCCGCAGGACTCTTCTTTAAATTTGTGGAAGGTGGGCTCAAACATCGTGGGTCTAAAGCCAATGCCAGGTAGATCGAGTTTGAGCAGTTTATCGCGCAAAGCATACCCATCCACGTACGGGGCACCGACCAGTTCGAAGGGCCGTGTGGTGCCGCGGGCTTCGGAGAGCTGGGTCCCTTCCAGCAGGCACATGCCAGGATAAACAATGGCTGTATCCAGTGTGGGCATATTCGGCGACGGCATCACCCAGGGGTAATCCACTTCGTCATAGTACTGATTTCGTTTCCAGCCTTCGCAGGCAATGACTTCAAGCTCACAACCAATTTCAAAGGTGTTGTTATAAAGGTTGGCCAACTCGCCCACGGTCATCCCGTGTCGTTGGGGAACAGGGTAAAGTGCGCAGAAGTTTTCCAGTCCCGGCGTTAGCCCGCCTCCCTCTACTTGAGATCCGCCAATTGGATTGGGTCGATCCAGGACCACAATTTTAACGCCGTGGGGGACGGCAGCTTTCATACACAGCGCCATGGTTGCGGCGTAAGTGTAGTAGCGAGAGCCAACATCTTGGATGTCGAAAACAAGGGTATCGAGTTCTTGCATCTGCTCTGGGCTTGGAGAAAGTGATTCGAAAGTTTTACCGTAAAGGCTCACCACTGGCAGTCCGGTTTTTGAGTCGTGGTCGTCGCCTACTCCAATCATATCTTGAGCAGCAGCTCTCACACCGTGCTCGGGCCCGAATAAAATCTTTAAGTTCACGTCGGGATGCTCAGCCAAGAGGTCGATGGCGTGGTGAAGCTCTTTATTGATGGTAGTAGGATTGGCAACAATTCCAGTGCGACCTTTTCCAAGGTGCTTACCGGGATTTTGCATAAGTAAATCAAGTCCTGTTTTCATAAAGGGACCCTACAGCAACTTTGATCTGGGTGCGAGATGGTCCTTTTGGAATAGACGTGGTAATGCTTGTTTATTACCAACGGGAGCATTTCTTCTGGCGAAACCTAAGCCAAACAAAAAACGAACGAATCAGACTCGCAAAGTGCGAGGTAAACCGGGGCGCGTGGTTGAAACCGTAGGGCGCCGCGTACGGGTGGCTGACGATGCTGGCGATCGGGTATGTTACCTGGCGGGTAAACGCGCCGTGGTCGGCGATCGGGTGATGTGGGAAGAAGCTCCGGGTACAGGTGGAAAGTTGGTATGTGTGCTGGAGCGCGAAAGTGAGCTTCGTCGCCGGGACAACCAAGGTAAAGACCGCGTGCTCGCCGCCAATCTGCATGGTGTTGTTGTGGTGATGAGTCCGCAGCGGCCCGCATTCAATGCCAATCTCATGGACCGCTACCTCGTTGCGATTGCTGCAGCCGGTCTTGAGGCGGCTATTTGCCTGAACAAAATCGATCTTGAAGTTTCTGAGGAAGTCGAAGCAGAACTCGCCCTTCGCGCGTCTCTTGGTTTTCCGATTCTTCGTACCTGTTCAAAAGATGGCCGAGGGCTCGAAGAAGTTCGCTCAATGATTGGAGCCAACCCCCACGGCGGTGCTTGGGCGTTTATGGGCCTCTCCGGGGTTGGGAAGACGTCTTTGGTGGCGGCTCTTT
The DNA here is from genome assembly GCA_964652435.1 of uncultured Bdellovibrionales bacterium. Lineage (GTDB taxonomy): Bacteria > Myxococcota > XYA12-FULL-58-9 > XYA12-FULL-58-9 > JABJBS01 > JABJBS01. The sequence goes on along the minus strand of CAZZDT010000550.1, from coordinate 2,015 downwards.
TGCCTGACCAGGATGTTGGGGCGATTGGGGAAGTGAGTGAGCATTGGGAACAAGGTCAACACACTACCACCTACTCGAAGATATTTTCGTTGCCCGAAGGGGGTGAGGTTTGTGATTCGCCAGGGATCAGAACCTTTAGCCCCGCTGGTTTAACCCGTGAGCAGGTTCGCGATTTTTATCCCGGGATGGCCGATGTGCGGTGTCAGTTTCGAGATTGCATGCACCGAGAAGGTCAAAAGGGTTGCCGAGCCCCCGAGTTATTAAACGAATCGATGCTTAAAGCTTATCGGCGTTTACTGGAGTGGGTGGAAAGCCAGCGCGAGTATTAGTGGAAGACCTGTGTGGGGTCGCTTTTTGCATGCCCAACCAAGAGTTGTTCCAAGTACCGGATGTTTTCCGGCTCCATCAACACGCCTCGCTCTGGCATGGTTAAGCCGCTTTCATCCCAAATCGGAATAAACAAAATCGAGTCAGCGCGCCGGTTATAGCCCAACTGAATCAGCTGCCCGGGTTGGAAACTGATATTGGAGTTGGCCGAGCACTTAAACGTTTGGCGGACGCGGTAGAGCCCTTCCGGTGGAAGTGGAATCAGTGTTGTTGCCTCGTGGTTTGTTGCCAGGGGGACCCCCTGTTTTGAAAACTCAGCGCGATTGTTGAGCCAGCGTGCTGGCAAATAAATTCCTGGTCCGGGATCGCCGTGATTGTGAAAATACACGAATCTCTTGGCGGGTATGCTCCCGATGCTGATGGTTGTTTTGTAGATACCACACGGCGGTAATGAACCTGACATACCTATAATTTAAGCAGATTTGCGATCGGGGAGCGAGCCTTGAAAACAAAGGGTTTTTCCGCCGTCCTCATCGAGGCTTAAACAATGAAAAACCCAGTATTATTAGTTACTTGTGCTTTCGCCAGCCAGGACCTGAGCTTGGGGGCTGAAGCCCGGTGGAGGGAAATCGTGATTATCGGCTTTCGTTTGGCGTTGATTTTTACCGATTTTACATCGGGATTACCTTGGTTTTCTTGAGGATTTCTAACCTTAGACGTGGCAAAGTGAGAGCATTTTCTTGTCCGATATTGCGACTTATTACGCCTCTCCTTTGAAGGAACTCTTGGCTTCTCAATCTTTGCAACTTGCCACTTGGCTCCAAAATCGACATATTGCCCGCGGAAGTGCGTGGCATGCTGGTGCAGCCCTCGGTCTTCAAAACCGATGTGGGGCGTGAGAAACGTCTCGGGGGGGTTCGATTCCCCTGCATTTCCGCCATGATTTTCTTAACGGATGGGAATCTCACCCTCCGGGTTCCACTTTGCTAGTCTTTCATCGAATCCGTTACCCACCCTCGGTGTGTCCGTTTCGTGAAAGATCACGCTCGTACCCCTGCATTTCCGCCAATATCCTGCTTCACAGATAATCGCTTAGATTTTGGGCCCCTCGGGTAAACTTTGCTCGACGGTTTGAATCCATGTTTGCGGCAGTCCGATTTGGCGGATGCCGTCGAGCATAATCTGAAAGTATTCGGGAGTAGGCTGAGTTGGTTCTGGGGTCTGGTAATCGGGCTGAACTTCATAAACCCACGCCTGGTAGGTGTTCGCTTCGTCCAAAGTTTTCGCTTCGATGGGCTTGGAGCCCCGGCTGTACCGCTTGGGGTGTCCCTCTTTACGATCAATGCCGGGAAGGGTTTCTGGAGTGAGCTCGAGCAAGGCTCCCAGCACCTGATGTCCTGGCGCCGGCTCGACATTTGCTGCTCCCCCTTTTCGAACCGGTGAGTAGTAATTCCAGACGAGCCTGTAATTGTCTAGAATTGCAGGTAAAACCTGAATGATGCCCTCGTCTGAATAGCCATAATGGCGCAGCCAGTGCTTCAAATCTTGAATATGTAGATTGGAACCGTAAGCAAATACCCACTCGGTGGTGTGCTTTGGATTCATTGCGATCTCCCCGGTGGCAAAAAAGCGCCCACTTCCCCAGTTTGTCAGAGCTTTCCGTGTTTGACCAATCTTAATCGGGGTGG
>CAZZDT010000549.1:0-3645 GCA_964652435.1 uncultured Bdellovibrionales bacterium | reverse complement strand
TGCCCAGATCAACACCACCTGCCAAAGTCAAAGAGCTATCTAAGCCCGGTCGCTCGACGCGTAACTTCGCGGGTGACGCTTCCGCGGTACTTTCTACGCTTTCATAATTCGCCGCGGGTTTGGATGGAGTCATTTTTGGCGGCGGCTTACGTGGCAATTCACGCGCTTTAAGGTTCAACTCAGAATCACGGTTTAGACGAACAAATTCAATATGCGAAGCTTTCGGTGGCTTCTCTATGGAGGCCTTCCCCACTGCCACCAAGGACTCCATCATAAAGAAGATGGTAAAAGTGGTAAGCAGTGCCGCAGCAAACGACAAGAAAATTCGCGGCATAACGTTTACTCACCCGGAGCCATCGTAGCAATGGAAACATTCTCCACCCCAGCCTGCCGGGCAGCATCCATCACTTGAACCAAGAGTCCATTGGTTGATTTTTTGTCCGCCTGAATAACGACTGAGCCTTGAGGATTCTCCGCGCGAAGTCTTTCGATGTTGGCTCTTACCGACCTTACATCGACCGCACGTTTATCAATCCAGATCTCACCGACTTCATTGATTGCCACCACAATACTGGCCTGTTCCTTACTCTCGGCTGTCACCGCCGAAGGACGTTGAATATCGATGCCAGACTCCTTCACAAATGAGGCTGTAACAATGAAGAAAATCAACATAATAAAAACAATGTCGAGCATCGGGGTCATGTTGATGTCGTCGTCGGTTTCTTCGTAACCATAGTTTTTACGCATGGAAGAACTCCAATCTCTCGGAGAAACGACTGGTCTCAGTATCTACACGACGCGTAAGTCGAGCTGCCCAATAAAGGCCAGACAATGCTGCCACCATACCCGCCATCGTAGGAATGGTTGCCCGTGAAACCCCTTCAGCCATAGCTCTGGCATTACCCGAACCAGCGATGGCCAAGACATCAAAAACCTCGATCATACCGGTAACTGTCCCCAGCAATCCCAATAAGGGACAGAGAGCTATCAAAGATTTAATGATCGGCACCCAACGCTTCAACTCTTCCGTTTGTTCGGAGATGATTTGATTGCGAATCTGCTTTGCGTACCAGGAGCTTTTGTCGGCACGGTCTTGCCATTGAGCGTAAAGCACTTGGGCTTGCTTTGGATAAACAACCTGCAAGTAATAGAACTTCTCAATGATCAAGGTCCACATAACAACGGTGACAACAAATATAGGGATCAGTACCCAACCACCTTGTTCAATAAAACCGACAAAGGTTTCCTGTAATTCTGTCAGGAAATCAAACACGGGTTCTCACCTCAGCTTGGCGAGCAATCATACCTGCACTTTGCTCGCCCAAAACTTCCATGATTCGCCGGCTCGAGGTTCGCAGCCAACTGTGTAAGAGCACCAACGGGATAGCCACAATCAGTCCCAACATTGTGGTAACCAAGGCTTCTGAAATACCACCGGCCATCAGTTTTGGATCGCCGGTACCAAAAAGGGTGATGGCCTGAAACGTTTCAATCATCCCGGTGACGGTACCAAGCAAGCCCATCAAAGGGGCAGCGACGCTCACCACCTTGATTGCCCACAGAAACGAATCGATGGTCGATTGCTCTTTGAGAATGGCCTCATCTAGTTTCAATTCCAGGGTTTCCGTATCGAGGTCAGGGCTCTCCTGATAAACCTTCATCACCCGTCCCAACGGATTGCTCTCTAAAGCCTGCTCATTCTTACATTGAGCGCGCACCTTCGAGTGCAACTGAGCGAGATAAACCATTCGTACCAAGCCGCCCACAAAGGCCAGTGCACCCAGTATTAAAATCAAATATCCGACAACTCCGCCGTACTCGAGGCGCTCGCGAATGCTCGGCGTTTGCACCAGGAGTGATAAAATAGAGCCTCTGGATGGGTCTATGGCAGCTCGAACTTGTTCCCCATTGGAATTTTCAAGTTCATCCAGGTCGGCCATATAACGGGCAGCCGGTTGGCGACCCAGCTCTGAAAGTTTTTGTACTTGCGGCATCCACTGTAAATATGCCCCTTCAGAGACAGCATTAAACGGGCCCACCCGTGTTACAGTCTGAATCTTCTCTTCACCATTCGGCGCTACAACCGGAGCTTGAAACCGCGAGACTTCGCCGGACGACTTCATTTCTTCCATCAAGCTAAGCCAGAGACTTCGTAAATCATCCATAGATGGCGTGGTACTCTCTTTACCAATTCGCTCCAAAGCAAGGGCCCGGTCCGGAAGCTCCGCACTCACCAAAGAGTTCACAAGATGACCCCGCGTATCCCCAGCCACTTGGCGAATGACGCCGAAAAGCTCGCCCATGGTTCCAAGACGTTCACGAAGTTTCTCTTGTTGCTCTGCCAAAGATTTTTCATTCGCTTGAAATTGAGCTTCAAGCTCCTGGCTGGCGGCTTCAAGATTTTGCTGAAGTTCTCTCGCGTCGGCCAAAAGCTTTTTCTGATTGGCCTTAGCTTTTCTAAAATTCGTCTCTCGAGTTTGTGCCTTCTCTTTATCTGCACGCCAACCGGCCTTTACCCGGTTCAAGAGTTCATCCATGTTTTTTGCGGGAGCGGGCTCATTCGCCAACACCGGAGAGCTGGCCAAGAATAACCCCACCGTAAGACCTAGAATGAGACGCATTACTTGCCTCCTTCTGGTGTCATCAAGGGTAATCTCAATAAATCAGGCGGAGCTTGTTTCAAGGCAATACGCATCCCCTTGGTAATCGCTCTAGAATACTCTGGCGACAACAATTCAAAACTACGCGTTTTTTGATTCCAAACGCCACTCTCTTGTCCATCAAGTGTTTGGTAAACCAAAACCACCCGGCCTACGCGTAAAAACTGAACCGTTCTAGGATTCTCGCCATCACCGAGACTGGCCCGATAGGTTTCAATGGTACGACCGTATTCATTCTCAATTTGGTATGCTTCTAAAATACGTCGGAATTTCTCAGAGTGGGTGACATCAGCACGGGCCATCATGGCCTTAAGTCCGTTCAAACGAGAGCTTCTTTCCTCTTTAAGAAACGGAACGTCTAATTGAATAAACTGCTCAAGGGCACCCAGCATATCCTGCATCAACGGAACCATCTCTCGGCTCGTGGTGGTAATGCCATCGATTTGGCCTTGCAGAGCTTCTTGCTCGGCAGCCTGAGATTGAAGGAGTTCCTCGAGTTGACCATTGTAAGCACGTAGAGCATCTACCTGAGCCATGGTAGCTCGGTAACGCTCCAACAAGACCGCTGTCTCATCCGTTACTTTCTCGATGGCCTTTTGAGTCTTACTGCTTCCCGACTGGGCTAGGACCGCGGCGTTTATGGCCTTATCCAGGCTACTGGAGGCCGCCAGACTGGGGATCAAAAGTGAAGCACAAACCACTAAACATAATAATATTCTCGGCGGCATAATTTCTCCGTAAAGATCACAAACCAGAGCCCCCATATCGAGTTCTTGGTCGCAGGAAAATGCCGAAAGAACAAGTGATTATGTCAATTAAATCCACCCAAAAGGGTGTGAGCCAAGATCAATCGAAAACAAAGACCACTTAAGGCAGTGTCGCTGCATCCACCAACATATCCTTAAGCTCAGCATAAGGCGTATCGTTGTTCAAGTTGTTCTGCGTCAGGTTGTATACCCCTACTTTTTTTCCATCGGGACCCACG
>CAZZDT010000548.1:0-3649 GCA_964652435.1 uncultured Bdellovibrionales bacterium | reverse complement strand
CACATGCAGCCAGTGCACAAGCCAAAAAGAGAGATACGGAAATGCGTCGCATTTTGATAATCCTTTCCGCTCCAAACCGAAAAACAACTTGGAGGAGCGCTTGAGTTGGGCGGCACCATACAAGTCCTTTCAGTTTGAACCAGTGTCCGGTTTTGCATAGCAGGTATGCATGTATGGAATGGCTAGGAGGGTGTTATGGGAAGAAGGGGGCTGAGTTGCCTGGGACTGGATTTAGGTAGGCCTAAGCTCTGGACTAACCAGTTCTTGCTGACGTGCGTCATGGACAATTCGGTTAAGGTTTCGATCTTCCTTGAGGGGCAAAATTATTGCGGGGCTAGCCGTAGAAGACGTCCATTGAAATCATCGGTGAGCAGATAAATGGCACCATCGGGTCCTATCTCAACGTCACGTATTCTCTCGCCCAAGCTCTCCAAGAGAATTTCTTGCTGGATAACGGATTCACCGCGGATGGATAGATGCACCAGCTTTCGGTGCTTTAATGCACCAACCAGGATATCGCCATTCCATTTAGGAAAGAGCGGGCCAGTGACGAAAGCCATGCCGCAAGGAGCAATGGAAGGCGTCCAGTGAATCACGGGGCTTTGAATGCCGGGCAGTGTCCTGTTCTTGGTGATGGTGGTGCCGCTGTAGTTCTTGCCGTAGGTTGCCTTAGGCCAGCCGTAGTTACGCCCAGGCCGAATAATATTAAGCTCATCGCCGCCACGAGGCCCATGTTCATGGGCCCAGATAACACCCGTGGTGGGGTGCTTGGCCGCACCTTGCACGTTGCGGTGACCGTAGGAATAGATTTTAGGGTTGAACCCTTTCTTATTCACAAAGGGATTGTCTTTGGGGATTTTTCCGTTTGGCAAAATACGAATCATGGATCCCGCATGGTTGCTTGGGTCTTGAGCCAGTTCCCTTTTGCCACGGTCTCCTAAAGAGATAAAAAGATGCCCGTCGTTGGAGAAAACCAGCCTAGACCCAAAATGGTGAGGCCCGCTCATTTTGGGTCCGGCTCGGAAAATCACTTGGAAATTTTGTAGCTTGCCGTTCTTGAGTTGGCCACGACCCACATGGGTGCTCTTGGACCGTTTTTTACCGCCAGAATAGCTTAGATAAACCCATCGATTGGTTTCAAATTTGGGATCGAGAGCAACGTCTAAAAGCCCACCTTGTCCATCGGCTACAATAGGGGGCAGTCCTCCTATGTAGCGCCTCGTCTTTTTGCTTAGGTTCAAGAGCAGAAGTTTCCCTCGGCGCTCAGTGACCAATACTCGGTTGGAATCCAGAAAGGCCATGCCCCATGGATGATGCAGCTCGTTTTGTTTGGTTTCGAGCTTCAGTGGACCATGGGTGGAAGGAAAGGTTCGCGCTTGAGCGTTGGAGAGCCCACTGCCAAGAAGTAGGGTACTCAGAATCCATATAAATAGAAGCCGCTTCATGTGCAGATTGTGCCAGAAAATGAGTCCAAATCAATCGGTTCGATACATGATTAGAAATAGAATAAGGACGGTCTGAATCATGGACCGAATGTTTAGGCACCGCATGGGGGTTGTTCCCAATAATCTGAAAGTATCAGAGGTTTGTTGTAGGTTGAGAGTAGGCGTATGGATGGCTCAGGCAGATTTCTGAGGTCAACGTGGTTTACGGCTGAGGAGTCGTTCTTCAATGAATAAAGCATTGTTTCTAGATCGAGATGGGGTGCTGAATATCGATCGGGGATATGTTTCTCGGATCGATGATTTTGATTTTGTTCCCGGTGTTTTTGAGACGCTGCGTTTGGCCCAAGCTCGAGGCTACAAACTGATTATTGTGACGAATCAGTCTGGGATTGCCCGCGGGCTCTATACTGAGGACGATTACCAACAATTAACATCGTGGATGTTGGCGCAGTTGGAAGGCGAAGAAATTTTCATTACCCAGGTTTACCATTGTCCGTTTCATGTGGATGGTGTGGTTCCTGAACTGTCCATTGAATCTGATTTGCGCAAGCCCAATCCTGGAATGCTCTTGAGGGCTCAAGAAGAGCATCAACTGGACATGGGTGAGAGTATCATGGTCGGTGACAAGCTGACGGATATCGAAGCTGGCCAACGGGCAAAGGTGGGTATTACGGTTTTCGTTGGGGAAGAGACTGGGGGCAAAGTTCCAGCGGATAAATCGGTGGGTTCCCTGGTTGAATTGCCGGCCGCGCTGGGTTGGAACGGGTGACACCTTGTTTGCAATATCTTGTTAAAATCGTAGAGATCATGGGATGGTCTCTCAAGAGTTAAGGCCTACGAAACTTGGCAAGCAGTGAGAGGAAACCAGAATGGAACTGAAGGATCTGATCAGCGGTCACCTCACGCAAAGTGCCGAGGTCAAAAAGCTTACGGCTGAAGCTTGTGTTGAAGACATCACGCGAGCCATCGAGCTGGTTGTGACGGCCTTTCAAAATGGCAACAAGCTGATGATTTGCGGCAATGGTGGCAGTGCAGCGGATGCACAGCATATGGCGGCAGAATTTACGGGTCGATTAACGAAAGACTTGGTTCGACCCGGTCTACCAGCCATGGCTTTGACCACCGATTCTTCATTTATGACCGCTTTTACCAATGATTTCGGTTACGACGGTGTCTTTGCCCGCCAAGTAGAGGCTTTAGGTAAATCCGGCGATGTATTCTTGGGAATCACAACCAGTGGCGGCTCGAAAAATATTCTCGCGGCAATTGATAAGTGCTTAGAGATGGGGATTTCTGTGATTGCTCTCACTGGAGAGGCGGGGCTGCGTTCGGAGAAGGCTGATGTTGTTATTTCGGTACCAAGCGGCGATACCCAGTTTATTCAAGAAGCTCATTTAAGCATTGAGCATATTATTTCCGCGCAGGTAGAACAGAAACTCTATCCTTTACCCAGCGATTGAGATTTACGTATTCAGATTCATTGCTTAAGATCACTCGAGTAGGTTTTTCCAATTGGAGTTGTCCATGCGTTGGCCCTTGATTTTCTGCATCTTACTAACGCCGATGGGCTGTGATGGCACGGCCGAAAGTCCCAGTGCATCGGTTCAAGATATCGATGATGCAGAAACCACGTCGATACCAGCGGATGACGATGCTTCGGATACGCAAGAAACATCATCTGAAGAGGAACCCGTGGATCCATGGAAACGGGTTCGCGATAGGCTTGGTTTTGCCGATATTGGTGCATTTAGCTTCACCGTAGGTACAGCCGAAGGAGTGGCCTTTACCCATCATAAAGGAGGCTCGACAGCGACAACGCCTTATGCGAGTGCCAGTGCGATTAAATGGGTGACGGCAGCGGTTGTCTTAAGTTTGGTTGAAGAAGGAATCTTGGATCTTGATGCCAATCCTCAGCAATATCTAGAGTGGTGGACCGCTGACCCAACCGATGCGCGAAGTGGGGTAACCATTCGGCAGTTGCTTTCCTTTACGTCTGGCTTGTCAGGTATGCCTTTTGGGGACCGCACACCGGCGTGTTTAGGGGACCCGGACACGACGATTGATGCATGTGCTGAGGACATTTACAGGCGAACCTTCGATTTTACCCCCGGAGAGGTTTATTTTTATGGTCCATCTCATATGCAGATTCTGGCCGCCATTGCGCAAGCTGCTACTGGAGAAACCTGGGTCGATATTTATCAAAG
>CAZZDT010000547.1:0-3651 GCA_964652435.1 uncultured Bdellovibrionales bacterium | reverse complement strand
TGTAAGGCCTTGTCAGGATGGACCTTTCTGGAGCGCTCCACGCTTGTATGACACTGGGGCCCTGATTATATCATGACCTATAAAGCCAACAGCGCAGCCGGGGAGCCTTAGCAATGAGTTCGAGCTTGGACAATTACCACGCTCTCAAAGTTTCAGCCGTAATTGATGAAACCCATGACAGCAAATCTTATGTGTTCGAGGTGCCCTCGGAGTTACAGGACAAATTCCAATACCAAGCCGGGCAATTTCTCACTTTCCTCGTTGACTACGAGGGCAAATCCCTGAGCCGCTCTTACTCACTGGCCAGCTCCCCTGCCACCGACAATGCTCATAAAGTCACCATCAAGCGGGTTGAGAACGGTCGCATATCCAATTGGTTCAACGACAATGTGAAGCAAGGTGACACACTTCAAGTCACTGCTCCCTCCGGACGCTTTGTTCTTAAAGACCATACCACACCCTTGTGGCTCTTTGGTGGCGGCAGTGGCATCACCCCAATGATATCCATTCTCAAAACCGCTTTGCTCAAGACCAGCCGCATCATCCAATTGGTCTACGCCAATCGCGACGAGCAATCGATTATATTTGATGAAGAGCTTAAAACCATTCAAGCTAACCATGCCGACCGTCTCAAAATCATCCACAACCTAGACAACCGAGACGGCTACCTCACCCCCGAGCGCATTCGCAATTGGCTGCCAATTGACCACACTGGCGATTATTACCTCTGCGGCCCCGGGCCATTCATGGATGTGATTGAAAATACCCTCAAAGACATGGGTATCGGGCGCGAGCAAATCTTCTTAGAACGATTTGTTTCTCCGGCGGATCCAGATGCTCCAAAAGAGGAGCCCACTGAAACAACCCAAGATGCTGTGCCTGAAGTATTCACCGTGAAGTGGGAAGACGAAATGCACGAAGTCCCCTACGAGAAGGGCGAAACCCTCTTGGATGCGGCCAAACGAGCCGGTATCGAGCCACCTTTTTCATGCGAAGAAGGCTACTGTTCGTCTTGTCTCTTTAAGCTGGTCAAAGGTCGAGTAGAAATGCGGATGAACGACTGTCTTTCACAAGAGGACATCGATGATGATCTCTACCTCGGCTGCCAAGCACTTCCGCTCACATCCGAAATTGAGATTGATTGGGATGCCTAACTTTAGCGTTTAGAGATTCTCCCCAAACACTTTCGTCTGCACATCAAACGCGCTGCCCGTATCGGTTAACTTGAAGTCGTACTCGCTCCCGCCCTCTCCGGCGTTACTGTCCACCTGAACTTCAAGCTTCACATTATCGCGGCCTACAATTTCAACCACCATGGCCATCACCGTTGGGTCACCATACTGCTCCGCCAAAACCTCACGAACCAAATCGTTACGTTTTTCTTCATTCGACGTCTTAGATGCCTGAACCAAGCGCTTAACCACACCTGTCGCCTTTTTCTTTTCCATCATACGAACAACACTCTTAGCCAACATGACGGTTGGGTCCATAAAGAGCGGCATCATTTCATCTTCAACCCAAGGTGGTGTTGGATTGTTGGGGTGCATCTTCACCCAATTCTGTTCATACATCTCCCACACCTTGGCATCCGTTAGGTTTTTCAAATTATCCAACGCTTTGTCGCCAAGACTTACCTGGGTGGTGACAGTGGTATTTCGCAATTCATTCCGAGGTCCAACCCACAATTTACGGTGGTCCTTCACCGCTTTGATTTTGTCGGTATAAGTATTCAGTGAAGTTCGCTCTTCACCGCTTGATACCAATGTAGCCAAACGTAGACGGGCCAACACATCATCTTTGGATGCAACATTCTCTGTAAACGAGTGCGACCAAGTAAGCCAATTTTCATTTGCCTTCACGTCCCCCAATTCAGCGCCATCTACACCCGTTACATTTCGGTCCCCATCGGTTACCGAGAATGAGCTCTTGTTCATCCAGGAATCAATCACGCGGCTATTGGTATCCACATCACTGGACACGGTGAAGCTTCCCTCATCTACAACCACATCAGATTCTTTGAGCGTCTCTTTGGATTCTGCCTTGAAAGACATACCCAATCCGGAGGCAGTCAGTGGAGTTGCCCGCTCATCCAGCTCGGTAAAGATGGAACGGTCGAAGTCCACACCTGGGTGCCCGGCACGGTTGAGCGTTTCTAAATCCGTCCAATCACCGCCCATAGCTTTGTCATAAGCCGCCTTGGCGACCTCATCAGAGAGGTCCAATCGCGCATCTAAAATTCGGTTGGTGCCTTCTGTCTTGCGGCCACCCGCACGGCCTTCAGCACTCAGCCAGCTTTTAGCAACGCCTTTGGCCACATTGGAGGCAAGGTCTCCAGCGGGTCCTAATTTAGGAAGATTATCGGCACCAATGGCGCTACCAATTTTTGCGTAATCAGGCTTAGCCCCAGCCACAGCCTTGATATCACCACCAACGGTCATCTTGTCCTCGGCCGAAACCACAATACGAGCGCTGTTCCCGTCACCACGGGTTACATCCACCGAGTTACGACCATTCACCGTATAAGTGACATCAACACCGGCACTCAATCGCACACTGCCTACACCCTCGGCACCGACGCTGGTTCCAACGCCGCCACCGGCGTTCGATACATGGGTACTGGTACCGGTAATCTTGAATGACTCACCGGCTCGCATGTCTAAGACTTCATCAGCATTTTCAGGAACACTTAATTCACTCAAAGAAGGCGAATCACCCAGCCGTGGGTCATCGGTTAATCGAGTCACCTCAACATCGTAAACTTCACCGCGCTTGTAGCCGGCATTCACATAGCCCACACCCACTGGCACATTACCGCCGATATTGACGGAGGCTCGCCCTCGTCCGGCAAAGCTTACAAATTCATGGCCAGGATTGGCCTCAAGTGCGGCGTCGCGAACTTCGCCCTGCCATCCAAAACCTGGCCTCACTGCATATCGATTGGTAAGTTCAATACCGGCATCAGCCCCCAGGGTTGCCTTGAGGGCAGCGCCTAGGAGATTGTTGGTGCTTAAACTGCCACCCAGGTTACCACTCACCGAGTCATCATCTCGAGTGGCTCCCACTCGCGCAGAAAACCCAGGGGTGTCTGCAGTGGCGCGCCGTCCCACGTTACCCTCTACGGAAACACGGTTATCAACGCTCGAGACGCTTACCCGACCTCCCAAATTGATGTCGTTGTTTTCTCCCACGCGTGTATTGCCTCGAAGACTGCCAGATACTTCACCGCGGCTGTTGCCTCGAACGGTTGCTTCGACTTCGGAGTCATCGCCAATCTCTCGAACAATACGTCCCTCTCCGTGAATGCCTTCTCCGGTTCTGTAACCACCAGATACAGATTCTGAGCCGTTTTCAGAAGTATGGGTATAGTTACCGGACACATGGTGTTCACCGTCGCGGGTACCGGCTCTGGCGCTCAGCGCGTTATCGCCCTCAGACCAGTCGTAACGGCCTTCTGCCGAAAGGCTCCCGTCGTTGGAGTGAGTGACTTCTGCGCCTACGGTCCCTCGATTTTCACCCAAGTTGGCACTGATTTCGTGCCCATGCACTCGCCGACCATTGCTGTCTATGCGTAAGTCCTCAGTAACGGTCACGCCATCGGTAACCCGATGTTCAACCCGGCCGTGAGCGCGCCAGTTACCATCTGTATCCACG
>CAZZDT010000546.1:0-3652 GCA_964652435.1 uncultured Bdellovibrionales bacterium | reverse complement strand
ATTACCACCATCAACGAAAGTGCAGTGCAGCTTCTTGGTTTGGGGGAAGGTTTGGTTGGGACGCCGATTAATAAAGTGCCCAGTCTTTCCAAGCTTTATCCTGCATTGCAACCGCGCATGGCACATGCCGTGTCTGATGAATTTGAGCTGGATGGAATCATTGCACCTACGATTTTGGCAAGAATCACGCCCTTGGCTGGATCCGGTGGCGGCGTGATTGTTGCTCACGATGTGACTGAAATCAGACGCCTTGAAAGGATGCGGCAGGATTTTGTAGCCAATGTTTCCCACGAACTTCGAACGCCGGTTTCGGTGATTCACGCAAATTCGGAAACACTTTTGGATGGTGCGCTGGAAGATACGGAGCAGGGGCCAAAATTCGTGGAAGCCATTCACCGTAATGCGGCCCGGCTCGGTAACCTGGTGGCAGACCTTTTAGACCTTTCTCGTATCGAGGCGGGCCAGAATGCTTTGAATCTGGAATCGATTAAACTTCTTGGAGCTGGAGCCCGGGCCGTAGAAGCCATTGGTATTTCGGCCGGTAAAAAGAATACAAGAGTTGTGAATGCGGTTCCGGCTGATTTGAATGCGTTGGCCGATTTGCAGGCTTTGGACCAGGTGCTTTTAAATCTCGTTGAAAATGCGGTGAAGTATACGCCTCAGGGTGGTGAGGTGGTGGTGCGTGCCTATGCTCTGGGTGAGCGGGTTCGAATTGAGATTGAAGATGATGGGCCAGGCATTGCCGAGGAGCATCGCGAACGTCTCTTCGAGCGTTTTTATCGTGTGGACCCAGGCCGGTCTAAGCAAATGGGTGGAACGGGACTCGGACTCGCGATTGTGAAACACCTGGTCAATACCATGGGGGGCAATGTCGGTATGGTGCCCGCGCAAACTCGGGGCTCAATCTTCTGGGTGGAACTTCCCAAAGCTTAAGGTTCAGACAAAAAAAAGACGCGTAGCCGAGTGACCACGCGTCTTTATTTTCATGATTCATTCGATGTGCTGATTAGAAGCCTGCTTGTGTCTTCACGAAGACTGCGTGTGCGTCTTCGCCAGCTTCTGGCATGGAACGCTCATAGATCAGGCCTACGCTGATTTTCTTAGCGAAGTCATGGGTCACACCGCCGATGATGCGCATAACAGCATCGTCATCCACGTCGGTGTTGGGGTCCATGCTGTCTAGGCGTACCATCAAGTTTCCAACGGATGGAATCTTTGGAAGCAATGTTGCGGAGAAGCCCATGCCGGTGATGTCGTCGTCTGAGGTCATGACGAATTCGCCCCAGGCTTTGCCCATGTCGTGCTTAAAGCCAACGGATCCAGCAGCAATCATGGCTGCTGCGTCGCCTGCACCTACGTCATAAGAGATGAAAGCACTGATTGGCATAGACATTTCGCCGCCCGCAAGTGGGTCTACCGTTAAGCGAAGCTGAGCTGCTTTACCGTCATCTGCTTCGTACTTGCCGTACCCTGATCCGTTGATAAGAGACACCTGGTAGTCGAGCATGCCGTCCATGTGCTTGCCCAAGACGTGGAGACCTAAGTCTGAGGAAGAAAGTACCTTGTACTGGTCTGTGAATGCCTTGGAGATCCACCGCTGCCCAACGAATTTGTCGTGCTTGCCAACAAAAGGCGTACCGGCTGCACCAAAGCGAAGCTTCATGCCGAGGTCTTTGTTTTTGTATTCTAGGTAAGCATACTTCAAGAAAGGACGGATTTTCTGGTCGGCGTCGTAGCTCTTGATGGTGCCAACATCGGTCGTGACGCGCGCTGAGAAGTCTTCGGTCATCTTGGCTTTGAAGTTCAAGTAAACACGCTGAATTTCGAACTTGTTGTTTGGCTCAGCGCCTTCGGTGAGGTCGTAGTGATAGTTCGCGAAGATAATTCCGCCAACTTTCAGTTGAGGCTTAAACTCGGAATCTTCGGCTTGTGCGGCTGAAAAAGGGATGGCCACGGCTGCGAGAGTCATTAAGAAGGTTCGAATGTTTAATTTCATTACATCATGCTCCAGTTAAGCAGTTTTAGGTCGACTTGTGTTTGTCGATTGTTGTGGGACCATTCTATGAATCAGGATGTCAGGTCAAATACGGATATGTGTCGTCTCTGTGACAAATGGCTTCTTTGATCACTTCGTTCAGAGATGACGCTCTTCGGCTTTTTGCAAAGGAATGCATAAAGCGCTTCCCACAAAGACCATGACAATCGAGGCGATGATGCAAGCTGTTAATCCGCTTATTGCTTGGCCGGCCCATCCGAAGAGTGCTCCGGAGAGCACGGTTCCCAGAAGTCTACCGGCGGCATTCGACATATAATAGAAGCCCACATCCAATGCGACGGTATCCTCAGAGGCATAGGCCACCACGAGGTAACTGTGAACGGCGCTGTTCACAGCAAAAATGATGGCGAATACAATCAGCCCCGCGACCAAAACCAGAGTAGGAGCGAGGCCAAGATGGAGTCCGGCGGCGATTCCAACAAGCGGAATGAGCAAAGAGCTTTTCCAGCGCCTTAATTGATTGGCCGATGTTGGTTGGCTTTTTTGAGCTGATGAACTGGATATGAGTGCCGGGGCCGAGGCCTGCACCATACCGTACCCGATGATCCACAGAGCCAAGAATCCACCGACTGCTTCATGGGACCATTCCAGGGATGCCGATAGAAAAATCGGAAGTCCAACCACAAACCAGGCATCTCGCGAGCCGAAAAGAAAGAGCCGGGCCGCAGAAAGCCATTGCAGGCGTTTGTCCGTTGGGACCAGACTCTTGAGGCTGATGGATGCGCGACTTTTTCCCGGAGCCTTAGGCAGTGCCAATGTGGATGCGGCCCAGGTCAATGCCAAGACAATGGCCATGGCGAGGCACGCGCCGCCAAAGCCCATGGTGGTGAGAAGAAAGCCGCCAAGGAAGAACCCAACACCTTTGAGTGTATTTTTAGAACCGGTAAGAATGGCAACCCATTTGAGCAGACCGGCCTGGTCGTTGTCTGGAACCACCATCTTAATGTAGCTTTTGGAGCTCATTTTGGTGAGGTCTTTGGCAATGCCGCTCAGGCCTTGCATGGCCATAACAAATGGAACCGTTAGATTGGATTCGCTAAGGGCCAGGAGACTGCAGGCGATGACCTGAAGAAGTAGCCCCGAGCCCAGGGTGATTTTTAGGCCGTGCTTTGCACCAAGCCATCCACCAAAGAGGTTGGTGACCATGCCAAAGAATTCGTAGAGCACAAAAAGCATCGCCAGAGAGAGAGGGGAGAAACCCTCTTCATGCAGGCGCAGCAGCACCAACATCCGTAGCGCACCATCGCTGAGGGTAAATGCCCAGTAGGTGGCGGTGATGATGGCGTAGTCTCGAACGTTGCGCATGGTCTGCTCTTAAATATTAGCTGCTACGAGCTCAGTGAGTTCCATCATGCGGTTCACGTAGCCCCATTCGTTGTCGTACCAGATCATCACTTTCACCATTCGGTTGTCGGTGACCCTGGTGCTTTGGGCATCTACGATACCGCTTCGTGGGTCGCGGGCATAATCGCTGCTTACCAGAGGGCGGGTTTCATAGCCGAGAATGCCTTCGAGGGGCTCGCTCTTGGAGGCTTTTTCAATGGCGGCGTTCACCTCTTCGATGGTTGTGTCTCGCTGCATATTAAAGACGCAGTC
>CAZZDT010000545.1:0-3670 GCA_964652435.1 uncultured Bdellovibrionales bacterium | reverse complement strand
CAGAGTCTGCAGCTGAGCCCAGCGGCAAGCGCAAAAAATCTAAGCAGCCTGATATTGATTTCAGCGATTCAAAAGCGGTCGTCGAGCAATACACGCCGTATGTCCGCTCCATTGCAGGGAAAGTTCGTAAAAAGCTGCCACCGGACATCGAATTTGATGATTTGGTCGAATACGGGATGATCGGGCTTCTAGAGGCAGCCCAGCGCTTTGACCCAGAAGCTGGCGCCAACTTCATGACCTTCGCCTACTACCGCATTCGAGGCGCTGTTTACGACGGCCTACGAAGCATGGGCTGGATGAGCCGCACCGAGTACGCCAAAGCCCGCTTTGAGGAACGTGCCAACGAATACCTGGCAGCCGTTGCTTTTGCCGAAGAAAGCGGCGAGCAAGCGCCTGAAAATCCTTTTGAACATGCAGTACAAGACCTCGCAGCCGCCGTTGAAGGCTTGGCCGCAGTGTACCTGACCGCCATTGACGGAACTGAAGGCCTGCAGCTTGAGGACACCAACAATCCGCTTCCAGAAGAGTCTCTTGGCCTCGAACAAGCCCGTGCCCTGGTACGCCAAACCATTGCAGGTTTGGGCGATCAGGAGCGTCAACTCATGGAAATGTACTATTATCGAGAAATGAGCCTGCAGGAGGTAGGGGACCATTTAGGCCTCTCCAAGAGCTGGACCAGCCGGCTTCACGGGCGCGTCGTGGATAAACTGAGGCGTATTCTCTACGATGAATTAGGGTAAGCTCCTGAAATCGCTTAACTTAGTTCGTTTTTCGGGGTCGATCGGCATGATCCTCCCCACATCAAATCACACGAAATTTTCGCAACCAATTTACGGTGCTGCGGTGAATGTATATCGATGATCTCAGGATCGTGAGCACACAGCTCACCGGCGAGAGATTACTTGGAGGCATTATGGATCCCTCAGGCGGAAGCATTGGCAAAGCAGCTGGCGAATTGATGAAGGAAATGCAGCAGGCGCAAGAGCAGCTGCAAAAACTTCAAGAGCAACAGGGCGGAGCCGATGGTGCGAGTTTTCAAGACTCGATGCAGGCTCAACAGGCGCAACAAGCTCAGCAAAGCCAGCAAGTCAATCAGGTTCAAGAAATTCAGCCCTCTAAGACGGTCGAAGGCTCCACCAAAGCAGCCAACGTACTGCTTCAGGCTCAGCAAGGCGGCCCTGTGGCCTCAACCACCGTTGGCCAAGCAGCCAAGGTTCAGCGCTCTCAAATGACTGAGGTTGTAGAACAGCTGGTCAATGGCCAAGATAAAATGGCCGGGATCATGAAGATGGCGCTCTCTGGGAAGAAGTTTAATTCTTCAGAGCTTCTGGCCATGCAAGCTGGGATTTACCGCTTTAGCCAAGAGCTAGAAATCACCAGTAAGGTCGTTGAGAAAGCCACCAGTGGCATCAAGCAGACCATGAACACTCAGGTATAATCCTTATTCTAATCTTACGACGCTAAAGCTCATCCGAGCTTTAGCACCCTCTTCCTCATATATTGGATATTGCACCCCGGATGGTGCTAAGTTAGCGTTAATAGGACGACGCAGACGCCTGTTCTTGTTGGGATCTAAGCATATTGCGCCAATTCGAAATATCGAATTCAGGCCATGAGGAATAGAAGTGGTTCATTACACGAAAGTTCTTTTAATCGGCGGTTTGATGGCAGGTCTCTTGAGCGCTTGCGGTACAGAAACCATTATCCACGGAATTGACGAGCGCGAAGCCAATCAAATCATCGAGCTGCTTGCGGACAACCAGCTTGAGAGCAACAAGCTTATGATGGATTCCGGCCGCGACGTCACTTACAACATCATCGTGCCTGCCGGGAATAGAATCGATGCCATCCGGCTTTTGAATCGACATGAAATGCCAAGACGAAAAGACAAAGGTTACACCGACGTCTTCGCTGAAGGCGGCCTCATTCCTACATCTGCCGAAGAAAAAGCTAAGAAGCTGGCGGCGCTTGAAGGAGAAATCGAAAAACAACTTAAACTGGTCGACGGTGTTTTAGACGCTCAAGTGCAACTGGTGATTCCAGAAGAAAGCGCTCTTCGAACCTCAGAGGAACAAAAGCCCCAAACAACTGCCAGCGTCACCTTACGCTATCTACCCGGTGCCGGCGGTGAAAAGCCACTCAGTGAACCTCAAGTTCAACAATTGGTTGCGGCCGGTGTTGAGAACTTAACATCCGATAGAGTTTATCCGCTTTTGATTCCCGTGCTTTCAAAGGTTCCCAATGCGGATGTGGCAGCTGGCGCATCCCAACTCAGTGGGTCCTGGATTGCTAAACTCTCCAAGCAAACGGTCAATCTTCTCTTCGGCGGAATTACCGTTTTGATTTTGGGACTTAGCTGCCTGCTTATCTTTTGGTGGCTTAAACTCAAAACAGTGCGGGGCAAACTCTCACGCCTTCAAGCGCAAATTCTCAAAGCTCAACAACGCCAAGGTGGTGAGAGCTTACCACCGGCAAGTTGAGTTAATCGCTCATGCATCCTTTCTTTGAGCCTCTCTCAGAACGAGATGCCATGCTCTTGATCACCACGCTCACCGTTGGCGGGCGAGATGAACTGCGGCTCTTGGATTACCTTCCTGCAGACCGACGCACTGCGCTTCAAGAGAAAGCTCAAGCCCTTTTAAACGTCGAGAGGGAAAAACGTGTTAACTTCATGGTTAACCAACTCCAAGAGGCTCTACGCAACAAAAGCAGCCGAGGCATTGCTCGCATTGACCCTTCTTGGTTGGCCCACGAACTCAAGACTGAATCCCCCAGAGTGGTAGGTTCTGTTCTCATCAATCTACCTCCGAAAACGATTAAATCTGTGGTTCGGCGATTGCCTCCTGAAATCCGCAATGCCATGACCCCGAAACGTCAGATGGCAAAGATTAAGCCTCAAATTCTTGAGACGGTTCAACAGATGTTTGAAACCAGATTTCATCCGATGCCTCACCATGGGACGCTTAAGGATTTCACCTTTCAAGACCTGATTCGCTTCGATCGAAAAGAGCTTGCGGTGGTTATGCGAAAAGCGGGCTTAGCCGAACTTGGACAAGCCTTTGTCTCCGTTGGCAAGATGGCCTTGATTGATCTTTGTCGACAGCTGCCACCGGAGCAATCTGAAGAACTGATCTTAGCCGTTAAGAAAGCAACCATTGGCGATCCACTGGAACTTAAAAGTGCCCAGCGATTTTTGTCTCGTGTGGCCACAGACTTCACCTCGCACGACGACTTTTTCCACAAAGCTGGTCTGTGGCGAATGGCTAAAAGTTGTCTGATTGAGCCACCTGAATTCGCTTTGGCATTTTCCCAAAGACTGCCCCGGGAACCCGGACTTCTCTTTCGCCGTATGGTTGAAATTGCTCAAAGCATGGAAGATATGACTCAAGAGTTGGTTCTGAGTTTTCAAGACGCTCTGCTGGCTGAAATCCCCGAATTGCTTGCTCGCGGGCAACTCGACGCCAAATGGGCCGATCATCCGATTCAATTCCATAATCCCGATAGATTTCAGACAGCGGCTGAGCCTGATTTTAGCTCAAACGAAGTTGAGTCAGATAATCCGGACGAGAATCAAGCCTGATCCTTTCAAGATGGCGCAGCTCGTGGCAGAATCGGACTATGGGAAAAGTAATTAAGCGAAGCAGCACCGACAACTTAGATACATCCACCG
>CAZZDT010000544.1:0-3676 GCA_964652435.1 uncultured Bdellovibrionales bacterium | reverse complement strand
CCCACTTACTTCGGGTGGCTCTACGGGCTTTGCACAAGCCAGTATCCTGGACATCTACGACCCAGACCGTTTGCAAAACGTTCTCCAGCGTAAAACCGCGGGAAGCGAGCCTACCACAACGGACTGGAGCGCTTTCGAAGAGTGGGCGAAACCTCACTTTGAAGCACTGGCCGCTGCTGGTGGTAAAGGACTGACTGTTCTTGCCGAAGCAACTGCATCTCTAAGTACTGCCGCTCAGAAAGCTCAGCTACTGGCCAAAATGCCAGAAGCACAGTGGGTGGAGTACGAAGCAATCTCTGATGACAATGCGCGGGAAGCGTCTCGCCTTGCCTTCGGTGGTGATTACCGAGTTGATATCGATTTAACTCAAGCTCAAGTCATCGTTGATGTCGATGCAGGCTTGCTTTCAAGCCATCCGAATCACACCCAGCATTCTCGGGATTGGGCCTCACAGCGTGATCCTGAAGCCGGTAAGATGAACCGCATGTACGCCATTGAATCTCGTATGTCGAATACGGGTATGGGTGCGGAACACCGATTGGGACTTCGCCACGAGCAAATCAAGCCATTTGTGATTCTACTCGAAGCCGAATTGGCTGCTTTGGGAGTAAACACCGGCGCTAAGAAAATCAGCGTGGGTAAATTCGCAGAAGACAAGAAGGTTCAGAAGTGGGTGAAAGCACTTGCGAAGGACCTGGTGAAGAACAAGGGCCAGAGTGTTATTGCCGTAGGCGACCAGCACTCTGCTGACCTGATTGCCATGGGCCATCGCATGAACATTGCCCTCGGTAACATGGGCAAATCTTTCACGCTTCGCACATTGCCAGACCAAGGACGCATCGGTCACTTGGCCGGCTTGAAAGCAGTAACCGACGGTATCAATGCTGGTTCAGTCGACACTCTGCTTATCCTTGGTGGCAACCCTGCTTACTCAGCACCGGCAGATATTAAGTTTGCTGACGCGTTGACCAAAGTGAAAAACGCAGTGTTCTTGAGTGTCACGCCCAATGAAACATCTTTGGGATGCCATTGGTCATTGCCTCGTGCCCACTACCTTGAAAGCTGGGATGAATCTCGAACCTGGAACGGTACCGTAAGCATTGCACAACCTTTGATTGAGCCTCTCTTCAATGGTCGTTCAACAGCTGAAGTTCTTTCCCTTATCAACGGCTCAAAAACATCGGCCTTGGATATTACACGAAGCGCTTTTTCAGCGCTCGTTGCTCCGGCTGAACCCGCGGAGGAAAAAGCTGCGGCGGTTGCTGCTCCTGCACCTGCAGAAGCAACACCGGAAGTTGTTGATGTAGAGCTTGCTGCTCTACCCAAGATTGACGGTGCTGAATGGGCATGGCGAAAAGCCATTCATGACGGTTTCGTTAAAGACAGCGCATTCCCGGTAGCAACCCCTGAGCTGCTAAGCTTTGAAGTAAGTGCTCCATCGGACCGCGCCGGAAAAACTTTTGATGAACTGAAGAATGGTGAGTACGAACTTACATTCTTTGCTGATTCAAAGGTGCTCGACGGACGTTTTGCCAACAATGGCTGGCTCCAAGAAGTTCCAGACTTCTTAACCAAGCTTACTTGGGACAACGCAGCGATTGTAAGTCCTGCCACGGCCAAGAAGCTCGGCATCCAAGATGAGGATTTACTCAGACTGCGAGCTGAAGGCGTTGAGCTTGAAGTTGCAGCGCTTGTAGTGCCTGGTCAGCCAACGGGCTCCATCTCAATCGCAATCGGCTACGGTCGTACCCAAGCTGGATTTATTGGTGGATACACCGAACTGGGTGTTGCACAGCAAGTGGTTGGCGTGGATGTTCAACCTCTTCGTTTGATGGCCAACCTTCATCAGCGAAGTGACTTGGTTGTTGAAAACACAGGCAAGAAGTTCAAGCTCGCTTGTACTCAAGAGCACCACAACATCGATAAAACCGGCCTTGAAGAGCGCGAAAAACGAGCAGTCGTTTTGGTTCGTGAGTCTACACTCGACGAATACAAGAACGACCCGAAGCGCTTCAAGAAGATGGATCACTACCAGCCGTCTCAATTGCTCTCCTTGTTCGAAGAACACGAATACAAAGAGATCAAATGGGGTATGGCCATTGACCTTACCAACTGCAACGGCTGCAACGCATGCGTCGTAGCTTGTAACGCTGAAAACATCGTTCCAGTTGTTGGTAAAGACCAAGTCATGCGTGGCCGTGAAATGCACTGGATGCGTATCGACCGCTACTTTGCTGGTGACCCAGAAGATCCGGAAGTTCTGTCTCAACCTATGTCCTGCGTGCAGTGCCAAAACGCACCGTGCGAACAGGTTTGTCCGGTTGCTGCAACAGTTCACAGCGAAGAAGGCTTGAACGACATGGTTTACAACCGCTGTATCGGTACTCGATACTGCGCGAACAACTGCCCGTACAAGGTTCGACGTTTCAACTACCACAACTACCATGAGGAACTTAAAGATCCGGTTAACAAGGTTAAGACCATGGGCTTTAACCCAGATGTTACGGTTCGCTTCCGTGGTGTTATGGAAAAATGCACTTACTGTGTGCAGCGAATTATGGCCGAGAAGCATAACGCTCGTAACGAAAACCGCCCAGTGGACACTGAAAATGTGTGCGTGGCGTGTGACGACGCATGTGCTACCAATGCCATCGCCTTCGGAGACTTGAACAACAAGAACAGCCGGGTTGCTAAGATGCACGCATCGAATCGCTCTTACGCGATGCTTTCCGAGCTGAACATCAAGCCGCGTACCGAGTTTCTCGCACGCATTCGTAACAAAAACCCTGAACTGAGTGAGGGTTGATTCAATGAGCTCTGTAACTTTCACAGAAGAAGAACTCGACAATACGTCCACGGACCCCAGACAACGGGCCAACCTTGTATGCGGTGATACCAGTATCGCTGATATCACTGAGGCCGTATGTTCTATTGCCGAAGTGAAAAAGGTTCACCGCAATTGGTGGTTCGCCTTTATCCTCGCTGTCTCAGTCATGAGTATGTTGTTTATCAACATCGCTTATCTGATCTGGGAAGGCGTTGGTGTTTGGGGTAACAACAACCCAGTTGGTTGGGGTTGGCCGATTGTTAACTTCGTTTTCTGGGTAGGTATTGGGCACGCAGGGACTTTGATTTCCGCGATTCTTTACTTGTTCAGACAAAAGTGGAGAACCTCCATCAACCGATACGCCGAAGCGATGACCATTTTTGCGGTTATCTGCGCGTTGGTCTTTCCCGGTATTCACGTTGGTCGTATCTGGGCGGTTTACTGGTTGTTTCCCTTGCCAAATCAGATGGGCATGTGGCCCAACTTTCGGTCTCCTTTGTTGTGGGACGTTTTCGCGGTGGGCACCTATTTTACAGTGTCTTCCATCTTTTGGTTCACGGGTCTCGTGCCCGACATCGCAACCCTGCGCGATCGTGTGAAGAGCAAAACTGCCAAAATCATTTACGGTATTTTGTCTTTGGGTTGGCGCGGCTCCACCCGTCACTGGGTACATTATGAAAAAGCTTACCAGATATTGGCATGCTTCTCTGCACCTCTGGTGCTTTCCGTACACAGTGTGGTGAGTTTTGACTTCGCAGTGGCACAGTTACCTGGTTGGCACACCACGATTTTTCCACCTTATTTTGTCGCAGGGGCCATCTTCTCGGGCTTTGCCATGGTGCAGACTCT
>CAZZDT010000543.1:0-3676 GCA_964652435.1 uncultured Bdellovibrionales bacterium | reverse complement strand
GGAAGTTTTTACATCCGTGATGTGAGTCGAAATGGCACCCGCCTCGACGACCGAAGACTTGAACCCAATATCGAGCAGAAAATTGAAACGGGACAGAAGATTCGAGTGGGTCTGCAGCCCGATTTTCATATCACCCTTGCCTCAGCTCAGAGTTCAGAAACCGCCGATACGTCCTCAACCCAAAGTTCTCAGGCCCTAAGCATGGCTACCGTGCTGGTAGGAACCATCGAAAACTATACCGGTTCTGGCTCAAAAGACGTTTCACCTGCTCTGCAGCAATCGATCAGCCGTGTGTTCTCAAAGCTGCAATTGGGAATCATGCAACGTGGAGGCACGGTTAAGGACCATCGAAGCGATGCATTGGTCGGCTTCTGGGAAGATGCAATCAATGGCGAAAACTACATCGGCCATGCCTGCCAAGCCGCGCTTGAGCTAGATCGCATGACGAAAGAGCTGGCCAACAACAAAACCGTTTGGCTGGTGGATGAAATGCCCTTGGTCGTCAATTGGTCTCTCACCACAGGCCCCGTGCAGATTCAAAGTCATGGCGAGCTCCGTTCCACAAGCCTAAATGTCATTGGGGAGTCCGTAAGTCTTGCCATGCAGCTGCAACGATTTGCCGGAAATTACACCGGCTCCATCATTGCCTGTCCCGCAACCGAAACACTGGCCCCACAAGACTACAACTTTCGGGCCCTTGGACCACGAACCATCGAAGGCAAAGCTGAGCCCCAAGAACTCTTCTGCCTCACCGCCGCCGAAGGCTAAGCTAAGCCCAGCCCTCTTTACCCAAACCAGCAATAACCGCTCGGTTTACCCAAAGACCGCAACCGGCGGCATGCGCCCAAATACAGAACAATTCGTCATTTATGGGCGTACAATTTTGTGCATTTGGAGCGCTTTTTATTTAAGAAATGTTGTCCTACCCCCGCAGACAGGCCCCTAAGCACCTGAAAACAAATGTCTTTTTACTTTAGTACACCCCGTGCATTTTTTTTTACTTTTTTCCTAAAGGTCGAGGGGAATCCGTCGATGCTCATAGTGCCGGCGAGTTGCAGCCAGTCCGCATGGGTGGGGATTGGACAACAGCAAGCAAATAAAAAGCGTGCCCAGCCAGGCCTAAAAGCGCTTTCTTCAATAATGGTGCCACAAGGGCACCCAATACTTGACCCCAATATGAGCAACCCAACATTGCTCAATAGTATGGAAGGAAAAAAGCTATGGCTTTATCTATAGTTACCAACATTGCGTCGTTACGCGCGCAAAGAAATTTATCTAAAACAGCATCAGCTCTCGGAGAAAACGTAAACCGTCTTTCTTCAGGTCTGAGAATCAACCGGGCCGGAGATGATGCGGCTCGCAGTGCAATCGCCAGTGAGTTAACGGCACACACCCAGGGCGTATACCAGGCCCGACGTAATGCCAGTGACTCTGTCAGCATGGTGCAGACAGCTGAAGGTGCAATGCAAGAAATGACCGGTCTTGTCCAAAGAATGCGTGAGTTGTCGGTTCAGGCCGCCAACGAAGGCACTATGGACACCACCGAACGCGGTTATCTGGACCAGGAATTCCAACTCCTGGAATCAGAACTAGACCGTATCGTTAATGTTACAGAATTCAACGGTAGCAAACTGATTGATGGCACCCTCTCAGCAGGAACCAACTTTCAAGTAGGCTTCAAGAATACTGGAAATGATAGAATTAGTTTGTCTATTGCCAATTCTAATTCTACTACGCTGGGGCTCAATGATGAGGCTTTGACCACCGCAACAGGTGCTCAAAAGGCCATCACCGCTCTAGATACAGCTCTAAGCACTATCAACACTCAGCGTGCAACGCTCGGTGCGACACAAAACCGCTTAGAGATGACCATTAACAACTTAAGTGCAAGCTATGAAAACCACGCCGCGACGCTATCGCGGATTCGTGATGTAGATGTGGCAGAGGAGACTGCCAGATTTACCAGCAATCAAATATTGGCTTCAGCGGGTACCTCGGTACTTGCCCAGGCCAATGCGTTGCCACAAGCGGCGTTAATGCTTTTAGGCTAAAGGCAAACGTTGAACAATCCCCACCCACGTAAGGCTGCCACAAGGCGGCACTTAAAAGGGCAGCCCAACCGGCTGCCCTTTTTTTTTCTCTTCTTTCAAGTGAAACACACCGAAAAAAACGCATTGTCTTGTCAGGTCAGAGCCTGGGTTATAGAGGCATCCAAGAGGTGAACCGTGACAGAACAAGATATACACATCCGACTCGACCAATTTTTGAAACTCGCTGATGTCGTCCAAAGTGGCGGAGAGGCAAAAGTTCTGATTCAATCTGGTGAAGTCAGTGTGAATGGAGAAATCGAGACCAGACGTAAGCGTAAACTACGTCCTGGCGATGTTGTTGAAACCCATGGCACTGAGATGGAAGTAACTTTAGATTAGGATCTAAAACGTGGATATCAATTCCCATAACGCTACACCTGACCCTCAAGTCCTCATGGACATTGTCGAAATGCGAATGCCCTTTGGACGCTACAAAGGCCGGCGACTTGCAGATTTACCTGAACCCTACCTGGTTTGGTTCAGTCAAAAAGGTTTTCCAAAAGGCAAACTAGGTCAATTGCTCGAAACAGTTTACGTTATGAAACTCAACGGCTTAAACCACATTATCGCTGAGCTAAAATGCCTCGCCCAAGACCGCTAGCTTATCTGCATTCTGTCTGATCTTTTTTAATAGAAATGTACGCACCACATTTATGGTGGATCATCAAACGACGAACCGTAACCTTCCTGCGCAATTTTAAAGTCTCCACAAAAACAGTGATTTGAAAGTGGCGCAGTGCAGCAAAACCAATATGAAGTACTTATTAACGTAGGGGCGTATGCGCTTTAAAGAATACTTTTTAAGCGCCCAACATACCCTTGCCCACCCTTGACGATCCGATCCTCTCGCACCAAACTCGTCCTGAGAACGAACTCAGAGAGAGCGATGAAAAACATCACAAAACAAGCACGAAATTTTGACGTGGTCCTCTTGGCCGGTGTCGTATTAACCCTTGGCGGTTGTGCTAACGCTATCATCGAACCCCCCACTTTGGCGTTGGGTCTCACGACAATGGCACTTCTTCTTTTGAGACTGAATAAGAAAAACTAATCAGAGAAAATTCTTAATTGTATGAGCCGCTGAATTCAACTCGGGTGGATTTGGAGCGCATGTTGTATCTAAGAACACACTGTAAGCTTCAGGCCATTTCTCCAAAAACAAATTGCAGTTACCCGGTTCGTTATCGAAAGCGGCAACCACTGTACCCGTTTGCGAGATAAAATCTGCTGCATCCGTTTTGAAAGCTAAGTCTTTCGTTTCGAAATCAGGCTTTAACACCATCATGGTTCGAGTCAAACCAACAGGGAATCCGCCTGTTCGAAGGGCATCTGTACAACCCACGAGCATACCAGGCACATCGCGACCCGTGAGATAGACCAACGTGGCTCCGGCATCGTAAAGAGCCTTCACAAACTCCACACTGCCTTCCAAAGGCAAATCTAACTTCTGATACTCGTCCGTAAAAAATCGGTCGAACCAGTATTTTGTAACGGATTCAATAATCGCCTCGTCGTGCACACCGGCTTGCGCCAAAAAATCAGTCACAAGGTAAGGCAACATACGGTTCGAGACGCCCTCAAGACTC
>CAZZDT010000542.1:0-3678 GCA_964652435.1 uncultured Bdellovibrionales bacterium | reverse complement strand
CAGTTGGCCGGCTTGGTTGGAGCATGGGCAGATATGGTGGCAACACCGGTCTGCGCCTTCTTTGGTGCACTGGGCGTCACTTACCTTGTTTGGAGAATGGGAAGCATTGGTAACCGCGTTTCTGTTCCACGGCTCTTACTGGCCGGTATTGCTATCAACTCATTAGCTGGGGCGGTGATTGGCTCGTTGACTTTGGTGGCTACGGATTCGGAATTGCGTGACCTCACGTTCTGGAGTCTTGGCAGCCTCAATGGCGCTACCTGGGAAACGGTGATTACGGCTGCCCTTGGAATTTTACCCGTGATGCTTTTTGCGCCTGGGTTGGCCCGTTCTTTGGATGCTTGGCTACTGGGTGAAGCCGAGGCTGGGCATTTGGGTGTAAATGTTGTTCGCCTCAAAAGAGTAGCGGTTTGCACCACTGCCCTAGCGGTCGGCGCGGCGGTTGCTGTTTCGGGAATGATTGGTTTTATCGGTTTGGTTATTCCCCATTTGATTCGCTTAACATTGGGACCGGGGCATCGGTACCTCTTGCCTGGGTCGGCACTCCTCGGTGCTCTGGTCCTTCTTGGGTCGGACATGTTGGCCCGTACGGTGATTATGCCCGTTGAGGTGCCCATTGGTATTGTGACGGCTTTGGGCGGTGCACCGTTTTTCCTCCTTCTGCTTCATAAAAGCCGCAACACAGGGTTATTGGGATGATTCGGGCGCAGGGCTTAACCGTATCGGTGGGTGAGAAGACCCTCATTTCAGACATTTCCCTCGAAGTGAAACCCGGGGAGGTTGTGGCCATGATCGGTGCCAATGGTGCCGGTAAATCAACCACCTTGAAGGTACTTTGTGGCGAATTGAGACCAGACAAAGGTGTGGTGGAACTGAACGGGAAAGCACTCTTTGATTGGTCGGCGGTAGAACGCGCTCAGCAAATGGCGGTGTTGCCCCAAAGCTCGTCTTTGAGTTTTGGTTTGCGGGTAGAGGAAATTGTGGCCCTCGGTAGGTTGCCAACTGAGGGATTGGTCACGAAGGACGAAGATCAGAGAATCATTCGCGAAGCGATGGAACGAACGGATATCGCCCATCTGGCTACGCGAAGCTATATGACTTTGTCGGGTGGGGAAAAGTTGCGGACCCATCTGTCCCGAACCATGGCTCAGATTCTAGGTGCCGGATCAACTGCATCCAAAATATTGCTTTTAGACGAGCCGACTTCGAGCTTGGATTTAAATCATCAGCTGAGAGTTCTTGAAATTGTCCGAGAGCTGGCCGGTGAGGGTGTGGGAGTTTTTGCAATTCTCCATGATTTAAATCTAGCGGCGCGATTTGCAGATCGAATTTATGTACTCAAGAACGGTGCTTGCCTGGAAGAGGGCGGCGTCTCCACGGTGTTAAGGCCGGAGATGTTGCTGCACGCCTTTGGGTTGAAAGCGAAACTGGTTGAGGTGGATGGTTTATCCCATCCGACGGTTTGCGTTTTAGAGCGGGTTCCCGACGAGGACTTTCGAGAATTGTAACTTTAAACGAGTAGACTGACATTGACACTGGGCTCAATGATATACTGAATATGTTAAGGGAGAAATTGATGACAAAGAATCCAAGACACGCACCACCAGATGGCTCTAAGCGAATCGCACCTGAATTGTTGTACGATCCGAATGTGGCAAGGTCGAGTCATGCGGAACAGGCGATGACGCTGGCTAAGAAAATGCCAACGGGCACACTGTGCACCATGGCGGCAACTCACGAAGGGTTTCCTTACGGTTCATTTGTTACCTATGCCATCCACGAAGGTGATCCTGTCTTTTTGATCAGTCTCTTGGCCGAGCACACGAAGAACCTTAAGCGCGACCGCAAGGCATCCCTGCTGATTGCCGAAGCCACGGGCGAAGGTGACCCCTTAGCATTGGCTCGGGTTACTTTAGTGGGTGAATGCAATCCAGTGGCAGAACAGGAACGCGATGCAGTGAAAGAGGTATTTCTCGCGAAGCATCCAACTGCAGACTTCTACGTTGATTTTAAAGACTTTGGATTCTGGAAACTGAAGACAAGCGGTATTCGTTATATTGGTGGCTTTGGACGTATGTCTTGGGTGGACCACACCGAGTGGGTGACGGCTGAGCCGGATCCACTTGCTCCTTTTGCGAAGGGTGTGATTGACCATATGAACGAAGACCACGAAGATACGATGGTCCTTTATTGCAAAACCATGAGCAAGGCCGTTGATACGACGGCGGCGGAAATGGTTTCCCTTGACCGCTATGGTTTTGAGATGACCGCAACCACCGCTGAAGGGCCTCGTCCGATTCGCCTCGCTTTTTCAAAGCCTTTGGAAAACGTTCAAGAGGTTCGTAAAGAGATGGTTAAGATGGCTCATGAGGCCAGAGAGAAGTCGGAGTAACTGTGTTTACCTGATGAAGTGGCGAGGGTTCGTAGGTCGAGTAGACCTCGAACTCTTTACAGTGACTTAAGAAATTGAATGAGAAATTCTCGGTCAGCCTTAGGCATTGCTTTGAAGGTTTTTTGAGCCCGTTGCGCCTCTCCACCATGCCACAATATTGCTTCCGCAAAACCTCGAGCACGCCCATCGTGCAGAAGGTTGTCATGTTTATTCACACTTTCGATAAGTCCCAGTCCCCAAAGAGGGGGTGTGCGCCACTCGCGTCCATTGGCCATAAAACTTGGCCGGTGGTCTGCAAGGTTCTCACCCATATCGTGGAGTAAGAGGTCGGTGTACGGCCAGATTTTCTGGTTGTGCATTTCGGAAAGATTGGTGTCGGTTCCGGTTTTAAAACTTGGTGTATGGCAATCAGCACAACCGCTCTGATGAAAGAGCAGCTTGCCTCGTAAAACTTCTGGCGTATCCCAAACCCTGCGAATAGGCACCGCGACACTTTGTGTGTAGACCTCCAGGCGGTTCATCAGACGCGGTTCGAACTCTGGTTCACCACCTTCTTGAGCGTCGAGACATTCTTGTTGAGTTATGCTGCAGTTTTTTGCCGGGAACAAATGGGTTGTGATGCCAATGTCGCCGGAAAAAGCCGAGGCTGCTTGTTGGGCCACTGTGGGCTGCTCAGATTTCCAGCCGAAACGGCCCGGACGCAGCTCACCGGTTCTGGCATCGGGAACCATATTGATTTTGCCGGAGATACCATTGCCATCTAGGTCGTCTTCATCGGCTAAGTCCTGAAGGTCAGACTCGGCAATCGCTTCAAGCAAGCCCATACCAATAACGTGGGGGGCAACTCGCGGCGAAATGATGAGGTCTTTTGCGAACGGCCCGTAGCCGGGCTCTAGAATGGAGTAGGTTGGGTGTCGTAGCGAATAGGGCGTGCCATCATCAAATTGTCCGGGTTTCTCTTCCCAAGTAACATGCATTCTGCCTTCACCGGGAACATGCGGGATTCCAAAATCTTGGAGCTGATCACCGTAGATTGGGTCGGGAAGAGGTATGCCGTCTTCGGTTTGCCCAGGAATGCTGATGCGAAAAAGAAGCCCAGAGACTTCGTTGATTTCTGGTTCCAACGCTTTGCCGCGGCCGTCTTTGAAGTGGCAAGAGGAGCAGGAAGTAGCATTGTACAAGGGACCTAAACCATCTCGCGTGACGGCAGACGCGGGTGCTTCGACCCAGCTTTGATTGAACCAGCTGTTACCCGAGTAAAACATGGCTTCGTGTTCATCGGTTAA
>CAZZDT010000541.1:0-3681 GCA_964652435.1 uncultured Bdellovibrionales bacterium | reverse complement strand
TGAGGAATTGCCGAAGAAACCCTTTGGCTTGTTTGCTACTGAGGATGTTGGTTTTTGGCCAACGCTCAAGGGCTTGTCTTCCGAGTCCTTTTATTCGCTCTATATCGCACCGGAGCGCTATGGGCTTTTTAGTCAGGTCCAAAAGGTGACCCATGATGGGAGTCGGGAACAGTTTACCGCTCGGCCTTGGTTGGCTAACGTACCGAATGATTACCTTGGTTTTTGTGAGTGGCTTGACGAGCGAGAGCAGGCTGCCCGGATAGCTGGCCGTGTTTTGAGAGTGGATACTTCCCAGCCTCTTGCCTTAAGTCAGCTGGTACTGAAACATTTGATTGCAGCGAATGTGTGTTCGGAATATCCAAAATGATGAAGCTTTTTTTTCCGATTCTAATCCTGGCTCTGGCCACATCTTGTTTTCCTACCAGTCAGGACCTTTCTAATCTGAATCCTCGATTCGAGACGACTGAGAGTTCAGTTCTATTTTTTAGAAATACTCGCTCTGTGTTCTACGACTTCGTAGAAAAGCCTGAAGCATCGGTTGAACTTTTTTACCCTGGCAAACCAACCGCATCCACCGATGAACCTGGTTATGTCTGGTACCTTGCGTATAACCGATTGCAGTCGAAGGTTATGATTTTTCACGACGCCACGCCGGCACTTTTAGCCGATCCCTGCGATAAGATCGTGTGGCATTGGAAGCAACCAGATGGCACCACACAAGTGGTTGCCACAGTTGAATGCCCGGCCTTGCATCCCGAAGAGAATTTTGAATTTTTGGTGCGAAGCTATCAGCAATTAAACGCAGAGCGTACTCCTCATATCAAAACGAAAAGCGGTCAATTGAAGCCGCTTTTTCCCGACAAAGAAAACAAACGTCGTTTTTTAAGGCTGGTCCGAGATTATTTAGAAATGGTTGATCTGGTTTAGTCTCGTGGGCGCTCGCGGATATTTCACGCACCCAAATTCAGGAAAAAATCATAATTCCTCATTGGCACCTTTTTCTTTGAGCTTGGGGTCCCAATCTTAGGCCGAGGTGTAGCTATGAAACTAGCATTGATTGGTGGAGGGTTGACGGGGGCGACTCTGGCCAGAGAGTTGTCCGGTTCCGGAATCGATTTACATTGGTTTGAAAAGAGCCGCGGCTTGGGTGGGCAGTGCTCAACCCGCCGTAGCCCAAACGGGCGGTTCGACCATGGAGCACCCTACTTTCACGCGCACTCAGATTTATTTCAAAACACGGTCCGAAAGTGGGTGGAACAAGGTGTGGCAGCACCCTGGAATGCACGCTGTGCCGAATTTAAGAATAAAAGTCTTCACACGATCGCAACCAATCAAACTCGGTATGTAGGAATTCCGGGAATGAACGAATTGTGTAAATTTCAAGCGGGTGAAGAACTGTGTCTTTTTGGAGAGAGAGTCTCTCAGATTGGTTGGGCTGATGAGCAATGGTTGCTCGATTTTGAAGGAGAGCGCGAGCAGACTCGTGCCGATGCCTTGGTTTTAACGACGCCACCAGCTCAAGCATCTGACCTTCTGGGGAGCTTCCACTACTACCAGTCTTACCTCAAAACGATTTCTACCGATTCCACGTGGGTGGTTTTATTAACCCTCTCTGAGCCTTTAAATGCGGGGTTTGACGAGATTTTGTTTTCTGAAGGACCTCTGAAAAAGGCAGTTCGAAACGCCGGTAAGCCAAACCGTGGGGGAGAGGAAAACTGGGTTCTTTATGGAAGAGCAGCATGGTCAAAAGAGAACTTAGAGCGCCCCGCTGAGGACGCATCGAAAGATTTAGTGGACGTTTTTCGAGAGGCTCTCGGTGATGACTTACCCAAAAACATGGACTGGACCGGGCACCGGTGGCGATACGCCCAGGCACCGGAAGTGAACGATTTAGCCCCGTTGATTGTGTCTGACTCTCGTTTGTTCGTCACTGGATCCTATTTTTATGGCTCGACGCTCGAGGGTGCTTGGAGAGCCGGCCGAGAAGCGGCCGATGTGGTGAAGAAATGGTACGCTGACCGCCTTTCTCGCACTTGAAAACCAATCTCTAGGTCCCCACTTTAGGCGTGAAATAAACAGCAGGGCACAGTCTTACGGCTCTCAGGGCTCTGCGTGGAAGGAAGGGTTGTTTAGCATGTCTAGACCTTCGCCGCGCAGTTGCAAGTCGACCGCGCTATTAAAAAGTGGTTTCCGTGCCAAGGGTCGTTACAAGACCTTGGGTAAGGAAGAAGAAGCTGAGTTATTGAATCGGTATCGCGACGCCCGCGAGTCCCTTCGAAACATCATAGAGAGTAATCCGTTGACCGTGCATTGCTTAGACGATGCTGGCAGCGATGGAGATGCATTGTCTGGCGAAGTGACCGGACAATTCTGCGTCCTCACGGAAGATGATGTAAAGCCTAAGGCTTACGCATTTTCGGGAAATTATGACGCCAAGCGCGAGGAACTCCTGGCCCTACGAGCGGCCTTTTCGGATTGCCTGCGTAAGCATGGTTCATCTGTTTTTGATGGAACAGGGAAAGCCAAGGGCAAGTTGCTCAAGATTGAGAAATCGCTGCACAAAGCCTTGAAGCGCTTGGAGCTATCCACCGACGCGATTCTGTCGATTGCCTATACGATACTCGACCTGAATAAGAAGGTGGAACGCTCTCAAAGCAGTTTTACCGCTGAGCATGACGATTTACCGAGTCTCCACGAGCTGGAAGAAACTCTCCAGGTCACCGCTGATTACTTGGCCCACTTGGCCGAGCGAATCCGGCTCCTGACCTACGAGATCAACACGGTGTCAGATTGTTTCATCGAGCACTGCCTGCCCATGGTTATTCGGATATCCGGTAACTACCATCGTCATGATTTTCAGCTTGATGATCTGATTCAAGAAGGGCTGGTCGGCGTGTTGGTATCTTTGGACCGTTTTGATGTAGATCGAGGCGTTCGCTTCAAGACCTACGCAAATTACTGGGTCAGGCAATGCGTGGGCCGCGCGGTCATCGATCGGGGTCGCAAGATTAGAGTACCTCGCCATGCGATGGCTATGTATTCACGGGTGGTGAAGACCAAGCGGTATCTATCTGAGGTAGACGATGATGTTTCACCGCAGGATATTTCCGATGCCTTGAGGGTCCCGCTCTCGTCCGTGGAGCGCTCATTGAATTTGGTTCAGCAGCCGCTCTCACTCGACAGTACCATGTTGGTGCATGAAACAGGCTCTATGGCTGATTTTCTGACGGATGATACAGCATTCAGTCCCGAGGAAGAGACGATGTTTCATTTGCTCTCGGATGAACTCAGAACCATCTTGCAACGCTTGCCGGAGAGAGAGGAAAAAATTCTTCGGATGCGCTATGGTATTGGTGCCCGCAAGCAGTACACCTTGCGGGAGTTGGGAGAAGTCATGGGCATCAGCCGAGAACGTGTTCGTCAATTGGAGCAGCAAGCCCTTGGCCGTATCCGCCTGAGTGATGATATTGATCAACTGCGGGAATTTCTGGATGTGGGTTCTCCCGTGAAGAGCAATGTTCAATGTGACTAACGTCACACGGCTAGGAGTTTTACTTTGTCAGATATGGCGTGGTGGTTGTGGCTGGTTCATCTTCTGGCAACAGCAGCTATGTTCGGTGTGATTTGGCTCGTTCAGCTGGTCCAGTATCCGCTCTTCGGGCGGGTGGGAGAAGACTCCTT
>CAZZDT010000540.1:0-3693 GCA_964652435.1 uncultured Bdellovibrionales bacterium | reverse complement strand
TACTGGGTCGACGAGCCAGAAGAATTCCTTGAACCCTTCACCAGCACCCGCTCATGGATCCTGAACGACTCGCTGATCGAATTGCCTACAGGAGGTGGTGGCTATGTGGTCTCTTGGCACCCTGAGGGAATGACCGGAAAACTCTGGGTAGCGGTTGGTACCATAGAAGACTTCACCTCTGAAGACATCGCCCGCGTTACTTCATTAGGCCGACGCCTCGAGGATTTTCATGAACAACGACACCACTCTCCCCGGCCCGAACTGATGATTTGTGATGAACCCCTTGGGGCAAGCGGCGGCTGTGTCTCCGTCACTCCCTGGTGGCCACTCCTAGCCCTTGTTTTCCTGGTGCGTCGACGGAGACGTTAAACCTGAGCCCCCACTTGAGCGAGAACTTGTGCTGCCTGCTCATTGTTCATCATTCGCGCTCTGGCCAAGAGGCTACGTCCGGCATTATCGCGTTCATCCAGCGAAGCCTTAGAGATTTTCAATCCCTGCATAATGGTGTCCATAAACTCCTTAGAGTCTGGAGATGGGGGCGTAAAAGCATCGGTTTTAGCCTTGGAAGTTTTGCCCGTTTTGTTTTGTTGAACAATGGCATCCGCTACCTCAAATGCGTAGCCCTTGCATGGGTCCCGGTCGAACTTGGTCAGCATCTCCACCAGTGCCTTCCCCATCAGCGGGATGTGACCCGTCTCGATGGCGCCCCGCACACCTCTCTCACGTAGCTCTGTTGTCACCTCTTTATAGTGACTTTTGACCACCTTAGGGTCGGCCCCCATAACAATGCCCTCACTCCACATCATAGCCAACACGCAGGCTTTGCGGGACGAGACAGTGCAGTTGCCACGTTTCTGAGATGATTTGTCAATTGCATCTGGAAGCTGCTTGTAGTCCATGCATCGCCCCAAACCCGCTCGAATAGGCTTACCGACAAAGAGTGAGCGAGTCTCATTCCGATTTCGGTCGCATGTCCTAAGAAACTTTAAGAGCTTATCAAAATTCTGTACTTCGTATTTTACGATGCTTCGATGCGGGTCCTTCGCATCACCGGCATTACACGCGTAAAAGTAATGCTTGTCGCCTTCCTGGTTGAAGACAAACCCAACCGCGTGGCCACTGGGATGGTCCCAGCCAGTCATCAGCACCTCGGGTGAGCCTTCAAGTGAATTGATACCGACCTTTGCATCCTGTACCCGTGAGATGAATTTGCTGTAACTCTGGGTATCCACCCAGCCTCTCTCGACGGATCGCAAAATCGTTTTCAAATCACCACTGGAGCGCTCCTCAACCTCTTTTAACGACTGCGTGATGGCGGGGTCTAATCCAAAGGCAGCGAATCGCGGGGCCAACCCCTCAAGCGAAACACTTTGAGTTTTACCTCCCTCTTTTACCTTCACTGCACCACTGGCCCCAAAGAGGTGTGCCAAAGCGGGTATCCTTCTGGTAGCTCCCACTCGAGCTCCATGTTGCCTTAAACTCTCAACGACATCGGCATCCAAGTTCTTAAGCCTTAATGCTGTATCCACCGGTGGATGTCCTGCACGGTCTGCCTGGTTCAC
This sequence comes from uncultured Bdellovibrionales bacterium, assembly GCA_964652435.1. Taxonomy (GTDB): domain Bacteria; phylum Myxococcota; class XYA12-FULL-58-9; order XYA12-FULL-58-9; family JABJBS01; genus JABJBS01. The sequence goes on along the minus strand of CAZZDT010000540.1, from coordinate 2,131 downwards.
GTCCGCTCCAAACTCAACCAAAGCCTCAATCATCGCGGTTTTCTCGTCCTGACTCATCGAGGCCGAGAGCACAACATTATGAAGCAATGTATTTCCACGCCGGTCCAATGCATCCACCGAAAGCCCAGGGTTCTTGTTTAGCAGAGATTCCCAAACTGCAATTCGGTCTTCCGCACTAAAGTTCAAGACCTTTCCACTGCTGTAGGTCAGACGCGAAATATTAAGAACATCGAACAAAGCCGATTTCTTTTTCTCAACGTGACCAAGCAGCGTCTTACCAGCAGAAGAAAGCTTACGCGGCTCGCGCGGCTTGTCCAAACCAGCTAACGCAGCACCGGGAAGATTCTTTCTCAATGCCTTTGCACGTCGCTGAAAGGTCCTCACATCACTGTTATGAGCTTTCACCAACGTATTGAAAGTGGAGATATCGATCAGCACCGATTTCAGAGCTTCCGGGGAATTTAGGCCATCGAGTGCCTGTGCGATCTGGCTGCGTTTCTCCTGAATCACCGAAGCCGACGCTTCTAAGCTGGCAAAATCACCTCGTAGGTCCGCCGCTTCAGCTTTAGACGACGCCACATTGCGGTCGCCGGGAAAACCCGCAATGGCTTTATCGGTTTCATCGAAGATAGAAGAATCCCCAGAAAGCATAGCCGGTGTGTGCTCGAATCTGTCTCGTGCCGATGCAATCTTATCTTTAAGGGGTACCGACGATGCCGTTTCAGAGAGGCCCTGCATCTGGCTTCTGAAGTCGGCCAGTTGAGATTCAAAATTGTCACGGGTTTTTTCGTAATCTCCAAATTGCGATTTGAGACTGGCCAAATTCTCGACCCGTGCATCCAACCACCCTTTGTGGTCGGCCTTACTAATATCGTCGTGAAGCATCTGAGCATAATTGCGAACATGGTGAAGAGAATTCTGCACGTTGCCAAGATTATGAATCATCACCTCGTAATTGCGGTCTAATCCGACCTTGGCCAATGCTTCACTGCCTAGACTCGTCACTAAGTTAGAGTATTCCTCCTTAAAGGCCTCTGACTCATAGTCCATCTCTAAATAAGCCTCTAATTCCTTCAGCATGCCGGCTTTACGCTCGGCAGTTTCCTGCCTTTCTACTTTGGCTGCCTCTTTGTTCCCCCTAAGGCCATCCATAAAAGATACAAACTGCTCAACGTCCTTCTTGAATCCCGCCACTTGTTGGCGGTGAGACTCAAAATGAGGCTTTAAATACTCGATATGCTTCTTTACCCTCTTAAGGGACCGGGTGCTGCTTGAGCGCTCTAACTGCTGAGTTAAATGTTCAATCTGTCCTTCGAGATTTGCCCCATTGCCCGCAAGTATTTGAACATTCTTTCGTATGCTCTCGATAGAGCGATGCAAATTGTGTTTACGGGCAGTATCCTCTCCGTAGTCCGACACAAAACTTTGATAAGCTTGATTGTGCTCATCCGGCATTTCAGGCAATTCACCCAAACTGTCTAAGAGCGCTTTCGCCTCCGACGATAACTTCGCCCGCCGGGGCGTACTTCCTGCAGTGTTGATTTGCTCTAGAAATTCCTTCACATCCAAAGAGAGAGAATCGACCTCGGCCTTAAGTCGAACTGACGATGTCTCCAATTCACTGGTTTCAACCTGAGCTTGCGAGACAGCGTCAGGGTTATCCGACCCGGCGAGTTTCTCTGCCCGGGTTACCTTTGCTTCGTGGAGTGCATCCTTCTCCCGAACCACATCGTGACGTTCCACCAACGCCAAAAACTCGCCTTCTAAGCTCGACTTCACCTCGCCCGTAACATCGGCCTCTTTCAGGAACCCGGCCCAAGCTGCCTGCACCACCTCAACATCCGGCACATCTTCTACTGGCAAGGTGTCGAGTACTTTCTTGAGTCCTTCCGCACTAAGTTCAGATACGCCCTCAGACTCCATTGCGGCTGAGACAGCTTCACCTGGTTTTATCAATACCTGAGACTTTTGGTCCGCCACCGGTCGGGTCGTACTTGCTGACTTCAACTCCAGCTGGTCCGTTGAAAACGGCATCGGCGGCGCGGCCGACTCAACCTTGGATGGCACCGGCTTCTTAGCCGGCTTTGGCGCGTCCAATCCAGGTAACCGCGTCGGGCCTTTGGGTGTGATT
>CAZZDT010000539.1:0-3696 GCA_964652435.1 uncultured Bdellovibrionales bacterium | reverse complement strand
CGGGAGGCGACGATTTTGACTTCACCGAAGCCGATGGCAGTGTGATTCGCGGTTTTGACTACTGTGTAGCGGTGGATATTGGTGACGTACGATTAACACAGCCGCTGGGCTTCTTGGTAGCCTTTGGTCTATTTGACCAAGTGACGTTCAATGTAGACGACCTCGATGCACCAAGTCTGACCGCCAGCTGGACCATGAGTCAGCCAACGGTCACCACCACGCAGTTGTATCGAAACAGTGTGGTCAATGGTGCCGGTGATGGATGCATCGGCGCCGACAGTGAATTGATTGAAGAAACCACCCATGGTCATCTCCAAGCCTTTACGTTCGGTTGGGAGAACAGTGATGTTTGGCAAGAGTTAAGCCGTGGCTATGATTATTGCTTACACATCCGAACCGATGATGGCGGAGATCAACATGTGGCGGCTCAAGTAGAACTTGGCGGTAGCCTTGGTTTTGTTGCGGGTACGCTCGATGAGTACGCACCGGGAATGACCGTCAGTGCCTCTTGGAGCGGCAACGCCGGTGCTGGACCAGCATATCTTGGCTTTTATCCGGCCAATGGTGGTTCGTGCGGACCGTGTGAACCCGATGCAGAGAGTAGACGCGATATTGATTGGGACGCTCTTGGTGGTGACCAATACACATTCATTGATGTTAGTGAAACGCGGCTGGTGCGCGGCGAAGAGTACTGTGCCTGTATGCGGCTTGGCACGCTCACCGCCACAAGCTTTGTTGGGCAGTTGGGCGACGTACCACCTCGCTACCGTGAGACGTTGGTTGAAGTGGATGGAACGCTTGCTGGACTCTACGACACGTATGAGGATGAGGATTTCGCCGAGGCACTGAGCACGGCTCGAGGACATATCGGCTACGCTTTGAGTTATTGGGATGCTGAGACTTCAGCCACAGAGATTGGTGAGTTTGCCAATCGTCAAATTCAGTGGGGGCCGTCATTTAGAAGGGCTCAAAAGGCAGTAGAAGAGTTGGTCCGTGCGCGCACTTCCGGTGGGCCTGGAAGCTTGCGGTCTATTGAATCTCGAATCGGTTCCGTCATGCTTTACGAATCTCGATTGCGGGCGACGGTTTATCAGGACCTTATCGATGAGAGCAGCCCAGGTTGGTGGTTGCGTGCCACAGAGCTTAGTTATGCGACCGCACAAAATGGCTTCCAAAGTCTCTATGGCCTCGAGCGTGCCGATGCCGCAGCGGATGCCTACGATGCAGCAGCACCGGTTTATGAACAGCAGTTCCAGTTGGCCAATCAGGTAAGCCGCGCGCAAGTTGCGGTGGACAGTCAAATGGCTCAGCCTCGAGAGAACCGTCCTCGCCTCGAATTGATTCGCGCCATTGATGCGATGATGATGGATGGATTGAAGCCAGAATTGGAGGCGGCGGTTCAGGTTTCTGTAACGGGGCGTGAGAAGCTGCTGGATGTGATTGAACGGCTTGAAAATATCGATGCTTGCCTTGATGACCTTGCCAACTTTGCACTGAACGACAAGCAATTTACGCTTTGCTACCTCGATGCGGTTCAAATTGTTGAGAAGCTTGAGAGTTTTGAGAGTGCGTTGGTGAACACTTACACTTGGCGTGCGATGCTTGGATACTCCGTCTTTGCTCTCTTGGATATCTCACTTTACCATGGGTCCAATCCATTGATTATCCAGCCCAATATTGAGGGTGATGCTGATGGCCAAGAGGCCTTTGACAATTTTGAATTGGGACTTCTGGAGCTGCGCAATGGCCAAATTGATACTTCCCTTGAGCGGTATATCCGAAATGACTGTCTGATTGTGCGGATGTTTAACCGTTACTATGCAATCAACGGCGCCGGTGCGGATTTCGATTCCATCAGTGAAGCACCATACTGCCCCGACGAGGTCAATGAATGTCTGGAAGCTACGGCATGCTCTGAAACTGCGGTCTGTGTGGATCGGATAGTTGGGTACGAGTGCTTGTGCGATGAGGGATTCGAACTCAACAATGTGAATGAATGTGTTGATGTTGATGAGTGTACCTTTGGTATCGCCACATGTTCACCGGTTGCAGAATGCACCAATGAAGTTGGAAGCTTTACCTGTGAATGTCCTGAAGGCTTTAGCGGTGAGTTTTGTTCGGTCTGTGAGGCTGGTTATACGGGTGTGCAATGTGACCAATGCGATGTAAATGGTGGCTATATTGAATTTCCAGCGTTGACTGGGCTTTGTATAGCTGACCCATGTTTGGGACAAACATGCTTAGGCTTAGATTCATGCAATGCCGACTCCTCCGCGGTTGTGGTGGAAACCGGCAGTTGTACTGTGTTGGGTGAGGGCAGTTTCGAATGCAGTGCGATGCCAATGGCATGCAATCCGGGAACTGCGTGTAATCAGGTAGAAGGCGCAAACGCTCAGTGTATGGTGGAACCATTCTTCTCTGAATATGTCGAAGGGTCATCGTGGAACAAGGCGGTTGAGATTTACAATCCGAACGATGAAGCTTTTAATCTGAGTCATTGCTGGATTGAGGTTTACTCCAATGGCAGTACAGATGTGGGTTACAGCATTGGACTTTCTTCGGCCATAGAGGGCGGGGCGACTCAAGTCGTATGCAACGACCGTATGGATGAGGAGTCGTTGGAGCTTTGTGATGTGCTGGACAACTCGTTGATATTCAACGGTGATGATGCCTTGGTATTGGTATGTGGTTCGGTTGGAACCACTGAATACCGCCGTCATGTGGACAGAATCGGTCAAGTCGGCATGGATCCAGGGGCCAGCTGGGGCAACGGCGGATTGAGCACCAAGAATGCCACGTTGCGACGAAACTGTGATGTTGAGATGGGTGATGGTGATATCAATGAGACCTTTACACCATCGGACGAATTTACCAGCGAAGCCATCGATGTTTTTGACGGCTTAGGTGAACACTGCGAGTAAGGCTTTAGGAGCGATAAAGCCCAACGGCTTTGAGTTCGAGAAAGTCTCGAACTTGAGCGTCGCCCAATTGGATGCGCTCTAGGAAATCACACCGCTCAATCAACTCTTCTTCCGTTAGCACCATCACGTGAGGAAAGTCTCCTAAGGGTGACGTTTCCGGGTTGGCCAATGCATGCTTTGTGAAGTCTTGAAGGCGGGCGGCAAGGTTTGGCGGTCGACCGATGATGGCCAGTTCAGACCGTCGTTCGCTGCCAATGGTTCCCAGGACAACATCTCCGGCAGTCACGCCTATGCTGAGGCGCAACGACGCGTATTTGCCACCGTCGAGGTTTTCCACCAGCGGTGGGAATGCATCGGCAATAGCTTTCGCGGCTCGAAGGGCGGGGCCTTCGGGATCTCCACCGGCAAGTCCAAAAACAGCCATGAGCCCATCACCTAAATGTTTATCAACGATACCGCCGCTGTCGTAAATGATTCGATGGATGGGAGAGAATAAGCTTTGCAAGAGTCCGAAGATGGCACCCGGTTCAGAACTGGTTGAGAGGCGGGTAAATCCTCGCACATCGAGCATAAGCACACCCACGCGAATGCGTTTCGGCTCTTGCATCACATTAAGTGGCGTTTCCCGGCGCATAGACCCACCGAGCAGTTCATTCTCTTTATGCAATTCTGAGTTTTCCTCGAGGATATCCTTGAGCAGAGCCAGCAAGCGCCGGTTTTCTTCCATCACTGTATTTTCAGTAACGGCGGCTTCAACAACGCTGGATAGGCTGCT
>CAZZDT010000538.1:0-3698 GCA_964652435.1 uncultured Bdellovibrionales bacterium | reverse complement strand
CATCCAGATTGCCGGGGAGCGTGTGAATGTTCCAAAAGGCGCGGTCTGCAACATCGAGCATGAACGTTCAAAGGACGAAGAAGAAATCGAATTTCAAATCAAATGGAAAATCGAGGGTTAAGATTTAAACCCTGATTTGAATACCCAATGGTGCTCCTGAGTTCCCTGAGATTCAGCCGTCTCGGCTTAGGAGCCCACCTCTTACGCCCCTCATCCTCCCTGGTATCCTAAGCCAACAGGTCTCTGTCCAGTGGACGCGCTAGAACGAATTAAACGAATTTTGGCAATTGCCCGAAAAATCCGGCCGCTTCCCGATCAGGTAATTAATCAAGCAAAAACAGAAACATAGGTAAAAACAGGCAAAAATTCACACTCTGCCTGAAAATTAAAAGCAACCAAAACGGCCTCCTGGCGATAATCTACTTACAAGTAAATAAAACAAGGACGCGCAACATGCTTAACTTTCTATTCGGTACCCGAACCAACACAGCCCCAGTCAGCCCCGCCCCTGCTCCTATTGCAGATATCGCCGGGGACAGTACTTCAGAAACGACACCTTTATTTACCGACGCCTTCTCCAGGCATGGTGGTAGCTCTCGAAGCCCCCGAAGCACCACTCCCTCCCCTTTGGCCAGCCCAACCACTGACTTCGGAACCGTGGCCAGCCGCCAGGCAGGAAGAATCCCCAATCTTTCGGCCGCAGACCATCAAACACTTGTGGAACTCAGTGATCCAAGCACCGTCACCAGCCCGGAAGACTTTGCTTCTCGCATTGAGCAAATTGACGATATCTTTGCAGCCAATGGCGACCCACGCGGCGCATTTTCTGCTCTCTATCGAGTCATCACCAATCAAGCGGTGGCATCGGTTCGAGATGGTCTTTATCAAGACAATGAATGGGCCGGTGAGCTGGTAACCGACTTTGGTGACCTCTACCTCAAGAATCTTCATGGTCATCTCACGGACGGCCAAGTTAGCAATGGCTGGAAGCGCTATTACCAACTCGCCGACAATCCAAACGTAAGCCTCGAGCGCTTGGCTTCCGTTGGCGCCACCATTCACTTGGTTGTCGACTTGCCAGACAGCATTGCCAGAATTGGAACAAGCCCTGAGCGTAAAGAGGACTTTATGAACTTCGGCGATATCCTCCTCGAAAAATACCCCGAGATGCTTAAGTCTGCCCAAGAGGGTTACAACAACGACATGTCGAATATCTTCGGACTCTTCTTCGTTGGTAAAATTGCCGATGCGCATCACGGCGAAGGCACTGCAACCCGCGTTGGATTTCAAACCATCCGGAACAAAGCATGGATCTTTGGACAGCGTTTACAGACCATTCGGAAATTGGAAGCCCAAACCGAGATTACCATTTCATGGAGAACCATTGACGGTATCCTGGCAAATCTAGATGCGGCAAAGGCTCTTTAAAGGCTAGGACAAATCGTCTATAGCCTTGGTGAGACCTCTTAGAGATGCGCCCATAGAATCCGGCGACTCAAACGTGATGTGATTGGCATCAAAGGCTAAGGCACTGCTTTCCACCAATGCATCCTCCGGATTAAACGGCAGAGATTCCCAAATCTCAGAACGCGCTTCGTGAGAAGCAGTATAAAGATTGCCAATTCGGGTGGCCAATTCCGCTACAAGGTCATCGCTGGGTTTAAACCAAGACTTTGGCAACTCAGCCAACGCATCGCTCTCGATATAGGGATCATCAAGGCCACACCAATGCTGGACATTGTAGCCCGGCTGATACGATTGAATCAGCATGTTCTCCCCACCAGGAAAGCGCTCTAAGGTAAAGGTGTGTTGATGCACTGTGATGTCCCATACTTCATGCTGTGTGGCCGGTTTCGATAAAGAGTCAAGAACATCCGCTTTTTGAACATCTCGCTCGGTTTGCGTTTGAGACAGCTCACGAAGCCCACCCAATACCATACCTGCAGTATCCCCGCAGTTTCGCGTCTTGCGCTTCAGGCTTAAATCATTGCGGTTTAAACGCGTGAGTATGCTGTTTCCCAAATTACCAAACGCGGAGAGGTCGAGTCGCCCTACCTCACCCTCTGATGCACCTGAATTCGAGCTAGGTTGTGTTGCAACCCCGCCACGGCTTGGTTCAGGCAACTCGGGCGTCGGCGGAACCGATGCAGAAATCAGTGCCTCAAACTTCGAAGCATCAAGAGGATGATTGGGTTCAAGATAAGCCTGCAAACGCTTCAGATCCGCAGAGCTAATCTCTTGCTCGGCGGCAATCCCCAGAGAAGCCCCGGCCTCGTGCACAACCTGTTCGGGAAGATTCAAATGGGATGCCAGAGAATCAATTTTCACAGTAACTCCTTCATTGGTCCAGGTTCACTCGAATAGTAGCGGCACGAGCAACGACCCAGATAATTGTTACGTAGCGCCTGTTAAAACTCAAGCACACCCTCCTTTCGCCCGAGTTCCTCGCGCACACGCATCACTGCGAAGAACCAAATCATCGCAATTTGAGAAGACGACCATTTATTCAACTCACGAGTAGGCAAAAACAGGCCACAGGTAAGACCAATTGGTCTAACTACAAACCGCATTTGTCTCAAAATGAACTTCAATTGTGACGAACGTGTGAACAATCTTGAGAAAGTGATGAGCGAATTTTCAAACAAAAATTTTAGACTTGTTCATTCGCTGCAATTCGATGATGCAAAATCATACCCAATACCCAAATACAGGATAGCAATATGAAAACCTCCCCAAGAATAAGCGCAACGTGTCTGTTGCTCCTACTAGCTGCTTGCCAAACGCCAAGCACTAACCCTTCCAACAATGTGAGCTACTTTGGTGACAACCATGTAAGCGACTCACTCACCATGAAGATAGAAAGCAATCAAGCCATTGCTCTGCCGAATCACCAACAACCGGAACTGAGTGTATCCGATATCATTCAACAAGCGACGCCTACTGAAGAAGAAGTCGCCCAGCAGCCGGGTACCATTGAACTAGATAAGAACGGATTTAAGCTTAATGGAGAATACACCCTCTTAAGAGGCGGTTCTCTGCAGTGGTTTAAGATTCCTGAGACAGAGTGGATGGACCGGCTACAAAGATTTAAAGCCGCCGGCTTTAATACCATCGACCTTTATGTTGCGTGGAACCTCCACGAACCCAGCCCAGGCGTATTTGATTTCGAAACCTACGACATTCGAAAATTTCTGGATATGGCGCATTCCCTTGGCCTCTATATCTATCTACGTCCCGGCCCGTATTTTACCAATGAGTGGAACGGTGGCGGTGTACCATCCTGGCTTATCCCGCTCACCACCAAAGATTCCATTGAAGCCGATGGCCTTTATAACCTGCGCACCCCAGATCCAGATTACTTGGAAATATCTGCCCGCTATCTGAATGAGCTTAACCAGGTCGTTTCACCATACTTTATCGAAAATGGTGGCCCGATTATCCTTTACTCCGTAGAGAATGAGTATGATTGGTTTGAAGCCATTTTCGAAGGTGAAAAAGCTTTTACTCACGAAGGTAAACCAGAGCGTCCCAAAGAGCAGGTCCTCAACACGGGCGAATACCTCGGCGAACTGCGGGATGTGGTAAGGCAAAGCTCAGAAACCCTTCCAATCACCACTTGTCCCGGAAAGCCTGAAGTCAGCGGCATGGGAGATGTGGAAGGCGTGGTTCCCATGCCTAATATCTACTGCAGTGATTAC
>CAZZDT010000537.1:0-3702 GCA_964652435.1 uncultured Bdellovibrionales bacterium | reverse complement strand
AATCTCCATTTGTTGCGTGGAAAGAAGCGCAGCTCGCGGCAAAATTTGTTCGCAGAGTAGGTCAGGCGGGCGATTGCGGCGTTATTCAGGGTGAGTTTACGAGTTTTCCTCAGGTTCGGCAGGCTGTTGGTTCGAGTTATCTTTTATCCAGCTTCCTTGGGGTCTTCGTTGTCATCGGTGCAATGATGATTTTTGCGATTCGACCCATTGCTCGGCGACTGCGACGATTGAGTTATGCGGCAAGAAGTGTTGGTTCAGAAGGTGATTATCGTTCGGCCTCTGATAGCCTCCAGGACGATATCGGTGAAATTTCCATGATTTTGGATAATGCCCACAGCCGAATGCGAGCCGATGCAGAGCACCTTGAGCAGCGCCGTGTTGCTTTGGAGCAGCACCTCGCAAATGTAGCCCATGATTTACGAACGCCCATGTCTTCGCTGCACTTGGGTTTACAAGAGTTACAGGGGCATGTTGAGTCGGAGACGGCTAAAGACTTGCTCATACGAACGATTAACGATTCTGCATATTTGATGGGTTTAACCGACAACTTACACTTGGCAAGCCGTTTATCTGATGGTGCCGATCCAACAGCGGGTCATGCACGTACTGATTTAGGCGCATTGGTCGATAAGATAGAATTAAGGTTTTCACTCTTAGGCAAAATGTCCGGGGTGCAGGTGGTTGCGGCACGGCCTGACTCGCCAGTCTGGGTGATTTGTGATCCGTTTATTGCTGAGCGAGCCCTTAGCAATATTGTTCACAATGCTGTTACCCACGGTGAACGGGGCGGTAATGTGGCCGTTGTGCTGGAAGTGATGGACGGTATGTTTGAACTGACAGTCAGTGACGATGGTCCAGGTGTTCCACCGGAGGACTTATCCATGCTGGCTGAGCGAACGTTTCGAAGTGATGAAGCTCGCCAGCGCGATGTTCCGGGTCAAGGCCTGGGTCTGGCAATTACCCACGAGATTGCCAGACGCTCGGGCTGGACGCTTGAGTTCGCGGGGGTTGAGCCTCGAGGTTTACAAGTAACTCTGAAGGGCTCGGCAATTTAAGGCTGATATTCGAAGATTTGCCGATAGACTTCCCGGTGAAACCAGTGGGGTCCTTTTTCTTCTTCTGGAGCAAATCTTCCCCGGACGCCTAAGCCACTTTTGATGCCTTTTGAAACGAGGTCCATGGCTACGACATCCTCATCGTCAACCTGGTTATTAAGCCAAACCGTTTCGCGGTCTTCGTATTTTTCTGAGTCGAAAACATAATGGTGCCAGAAGAATCTGGTTTGGTCCGGTTGGTCGGCAACGGGCTCATACCTATTCAGTGACACACCCCAGGGATAAAAGTTCAATGTCAAATTGGGAAAGATAAACCACCAGAGTGAGAACACACGGCGTTCTGGATGGTTGGGGTCTTGAAAACGGCTGGGGAGTTGGTCGGGGGAAAAGCCGTGCTCTGGTTTTTTCGCATAGGCCCATTGGAGTGCGGCCCCTGGATAAAGCTCAGTTCGATAGTCGCGATAGTAGAGTGCATCAATCAGTCCTTGAGGACCTCGGTGGATAAAGGGAATGTGAAACTTATCCATAAAGTTCCAGGCATGTTGTTTCCAGTTACCCGGCACAATGCGTTCTTCTACATCCTGAAGTGCGCGAGGCCATTTCTCAATATCCATTTTTGAAACACTTTCGCGAACCGGTTTGAAGATGGTTTCAAAGTTGTTTTCAGGATTTCCGAGAGTCGTGAAAAGCCAGGGGCCAAAACTGTGGAGTGGCTGCGCCTTGAGATGGTCGCAGGCTCGCGGGAAATTAGGAAGCTTACCGAAGGATGGTTGTGAGATGTATTGCCCTTGGTCATCAAACCGGCGTCCGTGTTGCCCACAGACCAGGCCCTTGCTTTTGCCACACTCGGTCACCAGTGGATACCAGGCATGGGTGCAGACATTTGGAAAGAGTCGAAGTGTGCCCTGAGCATCGCGCTTGAGAAAAAGGGGACGTCCCTCCAGTTCCAGAGGAGCATGGCTGCCTGGCTCTATTACGCGTTGCGTTGTGGAGCGAGGATCGTCCGCATAGCTGTCTCGACTCGGTTCTGGCAGCATCAGCCAGGCATTTTTAAAGAGTTTTGTACGTTCAAGATCCAATAGATCAAGGCTTTGAAAGGCTTCGGTGGGAAGGCACTCAGCTTGCTCTATGTCCTCGTGAACAAAGAAGTTTTTAGGCAGAGGGGAGGGGTTCTGCATATCGTTTCCTCCAGATTCCGTGGGGGGTTTTGAGCCACCGGATCCGTAAAAGGTGCCCTTAATCTGTTTTTTTTAGCAACACCAGCCCCAAATCGGCCGACAATCCAAACGACGGTTTAATATTATTTCAACGAATATTTAGAAGGACGCATCTAATGCCTACACCTCTTAGTGGAAACAAAGCTCCTACTCGTGCAGAGCGAACAGTCGATACCGACGGCGCTAACGTAAAATTTTCAACGGACCTCGGAGTTGACGGATACCGAGATATGCCAGCTTTAGTAGCTGAAGCACGAACTTTCAAAGACCCATCTCCTAAGGACATCCGCTTAACGGATGAGCAGCTCAAGGGCATCACCGATTTAGAAACCTTAGGTGAGACTGTAGCTAAGGCGTTCGAAGCGAATAAGGCGTATTTAAACGCAGACGAAATCACAGGTAACAACGAGAACCTCGGGGTTTCAGCACTGCGCAAGCAAGCATTCATTGCTGCGATTACTGCTGATCTTGAAAAGTCGAATCTTCCTGCAACCGATAAGCAAGGTGCACTCAAGCTTTTGAAGGGTGTTGAAGAAGAAAGTTACATGAACCGGGAAATCGTATTTGATACCGGTAAGCTCGATACCTATCACCCTTATACTAAGCCGTTCGATAAGGGTGTTCGTAAAATCGAAGCATTGGCGCCTCCTGGTGTTGAAAGAGAAGCCATCACTGCTGAGCTTAACTACATTACAGATCGCAAAACCCGAGCAAGTGGCTGGGGTAATGTAAAAGAGCGCAATGCCGAAGAAACCTTAGGATTGCGTCCAATCGACCGTGACAATGACGGTCAGGCTTTGTCTCTGGCAAAAGATTCAGTAGACAACTTCAAGCCTGTTTACGTTGTTATCAATGTGAATGCAGAGGGTCTTCCTGAAGGCATGGAAGAGCACGCCGGTAAGTCGGTGATTCGCGATGGCGAAAACCTCATTTTTGATAAGACAAATACTCCTGTTCCTACTGAATTGGCTGAGCATCTGACAGAGAAGCCGGCTTCCAAGAATACTGGCCTTCGTCTGCTGGAATCCAGTGAGCGAGTACGCGGAAGTTTTCCTTATGACTGGAATCAAAATGGTGGCGTTGATGTTGATGGCGTGAACATCGGGTGGTGGGGACACTGCCACATTGAAGCACCCTTGGCTGCGCTTAAGCTTGCGGCTGGTTCTGACGTAACTGTTTTTGATGCTCGCTCAAAAGGTGAGAGTAAGTTTGGTGAAACAGACGTTAACGACCTTCTCTTTGCAATGATGGACGCTGACCGTTACGCCGATATCAACAGCGGTCGGGCTGCTTCTGCGGAAGTGACAACGTTTGTTGGAAACCGAAACGATACCATCAATGGTCAGCACCCTGGTGATAAAATGATTCTGACCGTAGGTGGCCGAGAGATTCCATTCTCTTTCCGTTTAACGAGCCTCTACGATGCTGAA
>CAZZDT010000536.1:0-3729 GCA_964652435.1 uncultured Bdellovibrionales bacterium | reverse complement strand
CCAAGCAGGTAGCCAACCGATATCAAACAGACTTCAGAAGTGAATTGGTCGATTACGATGCAATTCAAATTATCCCTTGGTTGACTTGGCACTACGGAGAGCCTTTTGCCGATAGCTCAGCCATTCCCACCTGGTATGTAGCACGAATGGCGAGAAAAGAAGTCACAGTTGTCCTAAACGGTGATGGGGGCGATGAAGGCTTTGGTGGTTATTCTCGGTATGTGCTGGGGCCTTTGCTGCACAAGCTTTATCGAATGCCGGCAAATCTGCGGCGGCGGCTGATGCCCAATCTCTATAAGCTCTTTCCCGCTGATAAGAGGATTGTTTGGCGGGCTCACGAAATGTTGAGAGAGCATGCGACTCCTCCTGAGCACGCTTATATGGAGAAGATTGCCTATTTCACGGACGACGCGAAGTCCGACCTTTGTGCTCCCGATTTTTTAAAAGAAGTTCAATCCAATCGCAGTCAAGATCTCTTAAATGACGTTTTTGATGCATCTTGGTCGGACGAACTTACAGATGCACTGCTCTGCGTGGATACCCAAACTTATCTGCCAGACGATTTGATGACCAAGGTTGATATTGCCACCATGGCCGAAGGATTAGAGGCTCGCTCGCCGCTTCTAGATCATAAGGTCCTTGAGTTTGCGGCCAGCTTGCCGGCTGATTTCAAGGTTCGTGGCAAAGAAACAAAGTGGTTGATGAAAGAGGCAACGGCTCCTTGGTTGGACCATGATATTCGATACCGCACGAAAATGGGATTCGGTGTTCCGATTGATAGTTGGTTTAGAGGGCCTTTAAGCGAGTACTTGAGCGATACGCTAACCAGTCAGTCTGCATTAAACAGAGGCTATTTTAAAGCGGATGCGGTGCGAACATTGGTGGATGACCATATTCAAGGACGAAGCGACCATCGGTATCGGCTCTATGCACTTTTGGCATTGGAACAGTGGCATCAGATGTTTATGGATTCGAGCGATTTTCAAAAGCCCGCTCGACCTTCTTGAAGCTATGAGGCCAAGAGTTTTTCATAAAGTTCGATGTGTTGCGGAACCACATGCTTGATATGGAATTTATCCAGGTCTTGAGCTGAGTTTTCTCTGAGTAATTCCATCATCTCCGGGGCACGAATAAGCTTCACCACCTGCTCGGCCGCGGTTGCCGGTCTTCCCGGAGGAACAAGTAACCCATTGACCCCGTCTTGAACTGCTTCGGGATTACCACAGATACGCGTGACGATGCAGGGCAGTTGGGCCGCTCGTGCCTCGATGATCGCTCGTGGCAAACCCTCCCAGAGACTGAGAAGAGCAAAGAGGGTGGAGGCAGAGAGCACATCCACAATGCGGTCTGTCCAGCCCATGAAGTGAAAATTGGCCGATAGACCCGATGTGGATTCTATCTCGTTGACAAATTCTCTGCGCATGTCGCCATCGCCGACGTAAATAAAATGGCAGTTTGGAACCATTGCGTGAACGCGTCGGGCAAATCTGACAAAGTCCAATGGTGCTTTTTGAGGCTTTAAGCAGGCGATGGTTGAGACCACGGGTGCATCTTTTGGGATCCCCAGTTCGTCTCGCAGCGCCTTGCCCTTTTTTGGGTCTCGGCGATGAGCGTCAAGGTCGATGCCTGCATGGATGATAGATGTGTTGTCTTCTTGAAGCAGACCGTGGCGAACCCCTAAGCGCAAGTCGTGTTGACTCACACAAAGATTCCAATCAGATAAGCGCGAGCTGCTTTTTTCGATGAGCTTTAGGATTCCCTGACTCAGGGAAGTGGAACCGGCGTGAAATCCGAAACCGTGTACCGTGTGGATGCGAGCTGTGACACCATTCAAGGAAGCGCCGAGGCGGCCGAGCACCCCGGCTTTGGAGGAATGGGTTTGTACCAGGATATCTTGGCCCTTGAGTGCTTTGATTTTAGAGCGGATGGAAAGCAGCGCTTTGATATCAGAGGTGGCTCCGATGCTTCGTTGAAGATCTGGGATAGGCCAAAGTTCAACGTTCTGAAGTTGTTGAGCTTGCGGGTCGAGATAGCCGCCAGGACCATAAGCGAGAATCGTTCGATACCGGTCTTTGGGAAGGTTTTTGAGAATATGCAGAGCGTGTCGCTGTGCTCCGCCGTTCTCAAGTTTCGTAATGACGTGAATAATGGTTGGCCGGGTCATGGTCACTAAGCCTAGCCTAAATAGAGGGGCGGAGCGAAGTGCGGGATAAAGATATTTTTACATTTTTATGGACTCTATGCTTGTGTTGACTGGCATCCGGAAACGCTTAGGTCTATGGGCAAATTATGATTGTGGATGTGGTTATACCTGCATTGAACGAAGCCGACGTGATCGGTCAGGTGGTGAAAGGACTCTTGCGCACTTGCTTGGTACGTGACGTTTGGGTGGTGGATAACGGCAGCGAAGATCAAACGGCAGCAAATGCTAAAGCCGCCGGTGCGCAAGTGGCCTACGAACCTCGACGTGGATATGGCCAGGCGTGTTTGCATGGGATCGCTCAGCTTCGCCCCGGTGTAGACGTTGTGGCATTTATCGATGGCGATGGGTCCGATGGACCGGCAGAGTTGGTGAGAGTACTTGAGCCCATTGCTCAGGGCCGTGCTGATTTCGTTGTAGGCTCAAGAGCGCTTGGGCCCCGAGCCCCAGGTTCCATTACGCCTCAACAGATTGTTGGTAATGCCATTGCTTCAACTTGGTTGCGATGGCGATTCAATCAACCGGCCACGGATTTGGGACCTTTTCGTGCGATTCGAAAAACCAAACTTGATGCCTTAAAAATGGTCGATACAAATTATGGTTGGACCGTTGAGATGCAGATTAAGGCTGCGCGGCACAACTTTCGGTATGAGGAGGTTCCCGTCAGTTATGGCTGCCGTGTGGGGACCAGCAAAGTTTCTGGGACGATTCGGGGAACCTTTGGAGCGGCCTACAAAATTTTAGGTCTCTTGGCTTGGTACGACTTTTGGAAGCGCAATTGATGAAAAACCTTCGGTTGATTGGCGCTCTCTTTTTAGTGGCGACTGGAGCGATTTACGGGGTGGAGTTATTGGCCGCGGGAAGCCGTGGTCAATGGTATATTGCGATTCATCTTATCCTCACGCTTTTGATGCTTGCGGCTGCCTATCATGCGAGAAAACTTCTACAGGGTGGTTGGACCTTTATTTTGTGCGTGGGGATTGCAGCGCGCTTGTTGGTCGCGGGCGTATCGCCTTTCACCACCCACGATGTTCAGCGCTACCTTTTTGATGGACGCATGGTTCTTGAAAGTGTGGACCCGTATTTAAACGCACCCGATGTTGAAACTTATCAAGCGCTTTATGACGAAGGATTTCATGTTGCGCCGGAGCATCGAAAATACCCCACGATTTATCCTCCTTTGGCCCTGAGTGTTTTCACACTTTGTGCCAGCGCAGGTCCGGTGGGAGGCTTTTGGTTATGGAAAGCATTGATAACGATTGCATCCATTTTAAGTCTTTGGCTGATCGCGCAGGTTCTGCGTGAGCGTGAGAAGCAATCGTGGCTTGTGTGGCTGGCCTTATCACCGCTGGCCATCTTAGAAGTAGGCGTTGGAGCCCATGTGGATGCTTTGGCAATGTTAGGAGTTTCTATTTTGGGCTGGGGGCTCCACCGAGGCCACCTATGGGCGACGTCTCTGGGTTTATCTTTTGGAATTCTGTCGAAAATTATTCCCGCATGGTTGATTTTAGCGGCTTGGCCTAAACCGA
>CAZZDT010000535.1:0-3740 GCA_964652435.1 uncultured Bdellovibrionales bacterium | reverse complement strand
GATCCGTCAGAATTTGATGTGATGCTCATGGAAAACCTCTACGGAGATATTGTTTCCGATTTATGCGCCGGTCTTGTTGGCGGTTTGGGTGTTGTTCCCGGGGCAAACGTTGGTGACGACGTTGCTGTTTTTGAAGCTGTTCACGGCTCAGCGCCCGATATTGCGGGCCAAGGTGTGGCAAACCCACTTGGGCTCATCAAGAGTTCTGTATTGATGCTGGAGCACCTTGGAGAATTGAGTGCAGCTGAAAGACTAGACGAAGCGATTCAGGCAGCCATGCGCAGTGGTGAGGCGATTACCGGTGATCTTGGCGGTAAAGCAAAGACCGACGACGTAGCCAACGCAATTATCAAAGCTCTATAATTTGATTGAATTTGAATTGGGGCGGGGCTGTTTAAGCTCCGGCCCAAGCAAGTTTGAGCTGATGCCCAGCTTGTTGGACTGTTTCTTCCGGATGACGGTCTACTTCAACAAAGCCATTTTCGATTTGTAATGCACTCAGCGTGTTCAAGCGCATTCTTGCGTGTTGCACCGATGTAAAACGTTCGAGTTTTTCAGATACAGTTTTGCGCCCAATTCGACCCCAGCGGCAAATTACGTCGTAGCCACCAAAAAGGTCTGGCTGGAGATGAAGCGTATACCAGCGGACATTTCTTTTCTCTTTTGCAGGCCGATGAAAGTAACGCATTTTGCCTCTTTGCTTTAAGCAGTTGAATCCTTGGTATTGATATCCAATGC
Source organism: uncultured Bdellovibrionales bacterium (assembly GCA_964652435.1). Lineage (GTDB taxonomy): Bacteria > Myxococcota > XYA12-FULL-58-9 > XYA12-FULL-58-9 > JABJBS01 > JABJBS01. The sequence goes on along the minus strand of CAZZDT010000535.1, from coordinate 3,002 downwards.
TGATCAACAATTTGCAAAAAAGTGGCGTTTTTTACCGTGCGGTTGGTCTTTAGCTGGCTTCGGGCGCGACGAGGTAGGTGTCCAGAACCTTACGGAAGCCGTTTTGGGTCTTCAGATGACAGAGGGTTCCGTAATGTCCACCAATCACGCGGTCAATGAAGACCATATCGGGAGATGGCTGAAAGGAAGTCACGTATTTGGCCAAAAATGTGGGCGTATTCTTGAGAACATCCTTATGAATGTCAGCCCGTCCGTAATCGTAGGAATCTTGGAAAAAAGGGCGTCCAAAAATATCACGCCACATCTTGTAGTATTCGTGGGGAATGGTTGGCCCCTTAAGGTTACGAACACCGAGTTTACGAAGTCCCATTTCCACGGCTTCATAGTCTTCGTGGAGTCCTGCATAGACGGTGTCGTTAAATGCTTTGGCTATCTCCGGTTTAATTTTTTTCACGCAGCCAAAATCATACATGACGATGATGCCGCCCCGGCGAAATCCAAAGTTGGCTGGGTTGGGGTCTGCGTGGATGGCCTTAAACTTAAAGAGCTGGTCGAGAAAAATCTCAAAGAAGTTTTCGCCAATAAGGTTGCGGTCCTCTTGGGAGTAACCCAGAGATTCCAGTTTTTGGAGGTGGTCGCTGGGTTCGTAAGTGAGCGTGAGAATACGCTTGGAGCTGCGCTCTCCAATCACGTCGGGAATGACCACTTTGTCGTGATCTTTGAAAAGCTCTCTAAAATATCGAACGTTGTCGGCTTCATTGCAGTAGTCGAGCTCCTCATGAAGTCTTTCCCGCAGCTCTTGAACAAGCGCATTCAGAGCCTTTTTTTCAATGCGAATCAAACCCGATGCCAGAAACGCCATTTTCAAATGGTTAAGATCTGAGTCCACCGCACCATCTACACCGGGGTACTGCACTTTGACCACCACTTCTCGTCCATCATCGGTGGTGGCTCGGTGAACTTGCCCAATAGATGCTGCGGCGAAAGGCTCGCGAGAGAACCACTTGAAGAGGGTTTCCGGAGGTGCTCCGAATTCACTTTCGATTTGTTGCGCAATGACCTCGTAGGGCATGGGCGGCGCTTCTTTTTGGAGCTTACCCAGGGCATCACCAATTTCCTTGGGAAGAATGTCTTGGGCCAGTGACGCCATCTGGCCCACTTTCATAACAGCCCCTTTGAGCTCTCCTAAGGTTTCTACAATGCGCTCCCCGTTGAGCTCTCCAAGCTTAGAAAGTTCTTTGCGCGTCCCATCTTCATCGAGAAACATGCTCTTCACGCGAGACTTGGCATAATTGCCGGCGACCGATGCCGTCATGCTCGCCAGTTTAAAGAATCTTTTTCCACCCGTGGCCGGTTTGTCGCTCATTGATTTATGCCTCAGCTTTGTTGCCCGTCACTTAGAGGATCTCGTTTAACAATGTAAGTATATCGTCCAAGTTATTCTTGCATATCGTCAATTCTGAAGAGTTTGGCCGGACGAGCCACCTTCGCTTTGGGATTCCGGCGAAAAATTTCAAGCGTTCGGTTACTTTTTTATTGTCTTGATCTTTTTTGCCCTCACGGTGTTTTCAAGCAAATCACAGTCACTCTCTGCTGAGCGGTTCGACTCTGAGCGCAGGGTTTCCATAAAAATCTTTACTAATAATAGGGGCATGGGAGCTCTTGAGAGACTTCTTGAAAAATCCATTCCCTGTCTCAATCTCTGTATAGTTGGAATAACCGTATTTGCTTTCAATCAAGTGAATTCTGGATGTTTATGAATTCAAAGCTCCAAAAAGTGTATAAATGTCACACACTTGACCACTTTTTCCCGGTTACTCGTACAGCCACGCCCATGTTCGGGAGCAATGATTTCACGCATACTCAATCACTCGGACAAATCAGTAATCTCAAATTCGGGGGAGTTGTAGTAGATGTATTGGACCGGAGCTTTGGGGGGGGCAATGGTGTTGTTCTGTGGGATGGGTCTAGCAGTAGGCCAGTTCACGGGAGCATCCGAGCCGGAATGTTCATTAAAAGTATTGGCAGATGGAGCAGAGGTTATTACCTGCTCAGATGGCTCGGTTAGCCGAGTGAATCCGGATTCGAGTGCCAACTCGGATGCCATGGACTTTAGCGGCCGCGAACTGGATGGCGTTGATTTACGTGACTTTGATTTGAGAGGCGCTCGATTCGATGGCGCAATTTTAACCAATGTGGAGTTGCGCGGTGTTGATTTAACGGGAGCCAGTTTTGAAGGCGCAACGCTCTATTTCGTGGATTTAAGAGAGACCACCTTGGAAAAGGTGAATCTCAGTGATGCAGTCATTACAAGGTCTTATCTCGATGGTGTGCGCTGGAATGAGACTGTTTGTCCTACGGGAGTGCTCAGCACTGCCAATTTTGGGACCTGTCGAGGCCAACTTTCTAACCTTTAGAACACTCGGCGAAAGACATAGTAAAATTCTTGGGTGACTCGCCCTTGTCGCCCGCGAGCATGCGCGTTATGCCTTTCGCGTTGGGCGGGGATGTTACCAACAATCACAGCAGTCGTTGAATCCCCGCGTAAATACGAACGAGGGATGCCCATGCAATTCGCTACGATCAGTCGGCAGGCTTTCGCCTTGCTGTCCGTTTTATCATTATCTTGTCTTGTCGCCTGTGGTGGCACATCTACGAACAACCCCGACAATCCCGGTGACGGTCCAGGTGAAAGCCTTGTTTGCGGCGATGGTATCGTTGGTGCTGACGAAGCCTGTGATGGTGGTGGAGTCGCCACTGCCGATTGTGACCTGGATTGCACTGCTGTTGTGTGCGGCGATGAGGTTGTGAATGAAGCCGCTGGCGAAACCTGTGACGATGGTAACGATGTCGTTGAGGCCTGTGAGTACGGTGAGTCTTCCTGCACGGTGTGTGGCTCCACATGCACTGAGGTGCCCGGCGAGGTCCTCTACTGTGGCAACGGGACAGTTGAAGGCGATGAAGCTTGTGATGAAGCAGGCGATTCGTCCGCCTGTGACTCC
>CAZZDT010000534.1:0-3742 GCA_964652435.1 uncultured Bdellovibrionales bacterium | reverse complement strand
TACCGCTTTGTTGAAAAAGAGCATCCACCAGGGTGGTTTTACCATGGTCAACGTGAGCAACAATGGCAACGGTTCTTAAATGTGTTTCAGCAGACATAACACGCTCTACAGCTTCAGGTTCTGGGTCGGGATGACGAGCCGCGCCCCTCTAGCAGCCGGAATCTCTATTGGGAAGTATTCTTTTCGCCGGATGGTGCAGAACTTGCCGAATTTGTGGGTTTTTTTGGTGCAGGCTGAGGGGCTGCTGGCTTGGTTTCCACTTTTTTAGGTTTAGGCTTTGGAGCTGCTGCAGGAGCTGGCGCGACTGGAGCTTTAGCAGCAGGAGAGGGCTGAGGCTGGGTTGAGACTTTTTTAGGTGCTTTAGGGGCTGAATTTGTTGATTTAGGCGACTTTTTTTGTGTTTTAGCGGTCACTTTAGGCTTTTTAGAAGCGTGTGTGTGTGTGGTGGCCTTTTTTTGATGAGGTTTGTGCGTTCGATGGATCGTCTTGAAGGTCGACGAGCGATAAATTGAAGATCGTCCCTGACTGGCTCGCAATCTTTTGCGTACGCGCTCGATTTTTTCTTGAACCAATTTGGGGTTCGAGTGCTGTGGCAGTGAAGAATAATAATAGCTTAGAGCATTTTCGTACTCACCGAGTTCTTGGTAGCAGCTTGCCAGTTCGAAATGGACCAGTGCCGTGAGTTCAACACCGGGCTTGTCTTCAAGCAGTGCATCGTAGGAAGCAATCGCTTCTGTGAACCGGTTTTGAATGAAGTAGGAGTTGGCGGTGAGTAGCTGAGCTTGTTTGCTCTCACTGCTTAGGGGCCAATTTTTACCCAGCAAAGCACTTTCGATGCGCGCTTGGTCGAAATTTTTAAGTTCTAAATAAATTCGAACCACTTCAAGTTGGGCCCGTCGCGCGTCGGTGTGCGAAGGAAACTTGGAAATCAAAAGCTGAAGTTGGTCGATGCCTTTTTCTGGCTCACCCAGTTTGTAGCGATACACATCAGCCATATGAATATGAGCTGCGCGCGCTTCATCGGTTTTAGGATAATGCTCCAGGAGCAAAGTGTAATCACTGACCGCTTGTTTATAATCACGAAGATAAAGAACATTGATTCTCCCGAGTCGCTCAAGAATCATCAATTGTTGGGTGTCTTCGTGGTCTTTTAGATTGGATTTGTTTTGCAACCGCTTAAGATACTTGCGGTACATCTGCTCGGCTTCAAGGTAGTTCTTGTTGTAGAGCAGATCGTTGGCGTGTTCGAGTCCCGATAAGGGATCTGTTGTGCAGCCCATACTGGTCATCACGAAGACAACCAGCAGGGCTTTCAACAACACTCGAACCAAGTACATCATCATGTTTGAGCCTAATGCTTAGGACTCTTCTGATTCAGTCGCAACTTCTTCAGCTGCTTCAACTGGAGCCGGAGACTCACCTTCCAAAGCCGTTTCAGCTTCATCAGGCTCAACGATTCGCGCAATGCTCGCTACACTACCGCCTTCGTCGATGTTGATGATGCGAACACCCTGTGTGGAGCGCCCAAGCTGCGAGATCTGATTCACCGCAGTACGAATCATAACGCCTGCACTGGTGATGACCATGATGTCATCCTTCTCGTTGACTCCAACAACCCCAGAAACAAGTCCGGTTCGGTCGGAAATCTTCAAGCTGATGATACCGGAACCACTTCTTCCTTGGCGCCGATACTCGTCCATGTGGGTACGTTTGCCGTAGCCGTTGTCACAAATGGTGAGTACGTCTGGCGCTTCATCATTTGGAACGACCATACCTACAACAGCATCGCCTTCTTTCTTCAGCTTGATGGCACGAACACCACGGGCAGTTCGTCCCATGGGGCGAACATCATCTTCGCTGAATCGGATAGCCATACCCATGCGGGTACCAACAAGAATGTCACATTCTCCTTTGGTGCGAACCACATTGATAAGCGTATCTTCTTCGTCAATGGTCAGTGCAATCAGACCATTCGAGCGTGGCTTCGCAAAAGACATCATATCTGTCTTCTTGATGTAACCAAGCTTCGTGGCGAATACGAGGTAGTGACCTTCTTCAAATTCACGAACAGGCAAGATGGCCGAAATCTTTTCGCCCTTCTCGATGTTGATGAGGTTAACAATCGGCTTACCGCGGCTGGTACGACTTCCCGTTGGAATTTCGTGGACCTTGAGCCAGTAAACTTTACCCTTGTCCGTAAAAATCAAAACGTAACTGTGTGTTGAAGCTACGTAGATGTTTTCGACAAAGTCTTCTGATCGCGTGGTCGCGGCCGTCTTGCCCCGTCCACCTCGGTTCTGTGCTTGATAGACATCGAGCGGAACGCGCTTAACGTAACCGGCATGGCTTACAGTCACAACGCAGGACTCATCGGCGACCAGGTCTTCAGCGGAAATTTCACGTCCGTGAAGAACCAGTTCTGTCCGGCGCTCGTCAGCGTACTCTTCTTTCACGGCAATGAGTTCGCCTTCAATAACCTGCATCAAAAGCTCGTCCGAATTGAGGATAGCCAAGAGGCGCTCGATGGTGTCACGAAGTTCTTCTGCTTCGTTGGCCAGCTTGTCGCGCTCTAGACCCGTGAGGCGAGCCAGACGCATATCTAGGATAGCTTGGGCTTGGCGCTCGTTGAGCTGAACGTACCCGTTGCTTAGAGCGTTTTTGCCTGTTTCGTAGTCAAATGTCAGAAGACGGTTACACAGCTCAGTGAACGCAGGGCTCATCGGCAGGTTTTCCGCCATCAAGTTGGCTTTGGCTTCAGCTTGATCTTTAGCCGCCCGAATGATTGCAACGATTCGGTCGATGGAATCGATTGCAGAAAGCAAACCAAAAACGGTGTTGAAACGTTTGCGCGCTTCACGCAACTCAAATTGACATCTTCGGGTAACAACATCACGACGGTGGTCGATGAAGTGTTGGAGGATGTCTTTGAGAGACAAGGCCCGCGGTTTTCGGTCAACAATGGCCAGCATGTTGAAACCAAAAGATGTTTGCAGTGCAGTGAGACGGTAAAGTTGGTTGAGGATAACCTCACCAAACGCATCTTTCTTACACTCGATAACAACACGCATGCCTTCGCGGTCAGATTCGTCGCGAATATCGCTGATGCCCTCGATACGCTTGTCACGTACCAAGTGAGCAATCTTCTCCACGAGGTTTGCTTTAACAACTTGGTAAGGCAGTTCGTGGATAACGATACGGTCTTTGCCTTTGTTGTCAACGACTTCTGCTTTGGCGCGAACGTGGATGATGCCACGACCGGTTTCGTAAGCTTTGCGCAGAGCACCCGTTCCGTAAACGATACCGCCCGTTGGAAAGTCGGGGCCCGGAATGTGCTGCATCAAATCAGCAACGGTCAGTTCCGAATTGCGAATCAGTGCAATGGTACCATCAATAACTTCCCCGAGGTTGTGTGGGGCAATGTTGGTCGCCATACCAACGGCGATACCAGAAGAACCATTGACCAGAAGGTTTGGAAACCGTGTCGGAAGAACCGATGGTTGCTCGAGTGAACCGTCGTAGTTGGGTTCAAAGTCGACGGTTTCTTTATCGATGTCCGCAAGCATTTCACTTGCAAGCTTGGACATACGTGACTCGGTGTATCGCATCGCTGCCGCCGAGTCGCCGTCGATGCTACCGAAGTTACCTTGACCATCGATGAGCATGTGTCGCAATGAGAAATCTTGCGCCATACGAACCAAAGTGTCGTAAGCTGCCTGGTCACCGTGTGGGTGGTACTTACCAA
>CAZZDT010000533.1:0-3752 GCA_964652435.1 uncultured Bdellovibrionales bacterium | reverse complement strand
GGAAAGATTCTCGCTCGCCCCGAAAGCCTCAACCAGGAACCCTCGTGGAACTCCATCGAGACTCTACCCCACCCGGCACCTGACCAATGGGAAGCACCTATTGGTCTCAATTTCTTTTTGAATGAATCACTGCTGCGAACCCAAGCCAATTGGCCCTGGAAAATCGTCACTTTCAAGCTCGATTCCATCGTAAACGCACCGATTACTGCCGTGAGCCAACGACTCATCATTCTCTTCTTCTGTACACTCATGGTTACTCTGGCCATCATCTTTTGGATTGTCCATCAGCTCATCAAGCCCATCGAAGAACTCACTCAGTCTATTTCAACCATGAGACGGGCAGCTGACTTTAAGCCGCTCCAAATCACACGCTACGATGAAATCGGCAAATTGACCCATTCGTTTAATACGATGACCAGCACGGTTACCAACTACGAAGCCCATCTGGAACGCTTTGTTCCAAAAAAGTCACTGGCACTGCTTGAGACCGAGAGCGTGCTAGAGGTTGAGCTGGGGCAACAAGCTGAAAAAGAACTGGCGGTCCTATTTTTAGATATCCGTGGGTTTACCGCTCTGGTTGAGTCCATGACTCCCGCAGATACATTTTCGCTTTTGAATTCTTTTCTTAGTGCGATGGGCCCCGTTGTTCGCCAACACAATGGCGTAATCGATAAATACCTCGGTGATGGTATGCTGGCGTATTTCTACCGTGACGGATCTTCATGCGACGACGCCATTGCTTGCGCCATCGCTATGATCAAGAAACTCGATGACTACAATCAAACCAACCGCATGGGAGACGTGCCCAATTTTAGACCCGATGGGTCGAAACGCGAACCTCTCGAAGTAGGTATTGGACTCAATTCCGGTAAAGTGGTTTTTGGCACCATTGGCTACGAAGACCGGGTAGATTTCACCATTCTCGGGGATACGGTTAACACCACTTCACGAATTGAAACACTCACCAAACATATGGGTGCTTCACTCATAGTGCACGAGTCGGTCATTCGTCAGGCACACGCTAATTACGTCAGCCGTTACATTGGCTCTGTTCAGGTAAAAGGTAAGGCAGAGCCACTTCGGCTCTGGGAAGTGTTAAGCGAAACAGACACTGTCATTCGTCAAAAGAAACAAGAAACCATCAGCCAGTTTTCCCAAGCTGTGGACCTATTTGAAGCCGACAAAAGAGACGAAGCATACGAGATTTTCTCAAAAATCGCCGCACACAACCCTGAAGATAGAGTGGTCCAATACTACCTGAACTGGTGCAAAGTGAATCGAGCACCCCATCAGTTCACCCGTAAAGAAGATGTTTAAACAGCGGAGTCTTCTAGATGAACGCGAAGCAACGAGCCATTCTTACTCACGGGAAAGACCTCTAAATCTCTTCGTGCAGGCCCACTGACGCGCTCACCGGTCAAACTGAAATGCGATTTGTGAAGCGGACAAACCAAACCGGTTTTGTCTTTGTTTAACTCCACATCAGCGCCCTTGTGAGTGCACGACATATTGAAAGCTAGGTATTCACCCTCAAGAGAGTGAAACACAATCAAACGCAAACCATTGGCCATATCAGCCATCGGTAAAAAACCACCGCAGGTTTTCAGTTGTGGGTAGCGCTCAAGATCTATCTGCAGCACTTGAGCCTTGCTCTCCACGCTCACCACGACATCGTGATTGGTCCAGGTAGACTGACAGCCAAGACCACAGACACTTAATATGCCCAGCCCTGTTGCGACGGTCGCATCAGATAAAAATTCCCGACGGCTTGGACCCTCAGGTGAAACTGGCAAAGATTTTTTTCGCATCGGCCTAACTTTGAATTGAATCAATAAAGGTGAACCACTACCGAAACACTCCCATGAGTGTCGCGCACCTATAAACTGAATACAAGTTAGAGGCTAGAGAAGAGCTAGGGTGCGGTATGAGAAAATACCAACACGCCGTCATCCAAAGGAACTTTATCCAAAAGCTCCACATCTTTGCTGTAGACCTGCGGATTGACCCAAGGCTCAATACTGCCTTGCTTCGGAAAGATGTGCCCTACCCGCTTGATATAGCCGGGTGTAAAGCCACTGATCCAAGGCAGGCGGCGCATCTTCTTGTCGCCTTCGCGAAGCGTGGGCATGCACTTCTTGGCACCTATCGCATGCATATGGTTCACCACTTTGCACACATATTTGGACATCAAATCAGCCCGTAGCGTCCAGGAAGCATTCACATAGCCAAAACAAGCAAAAAAGTTCGGCACACCAGAGCAACCTACACCTTTGTAAGACCAAGTTTTTGAGAAATCGACCGGCTCACCATCTACGGTGAATTCGACCTCACCATACATCACAAGCTTTAGACCCGTGGCCGTCACAATGGTATCGGCCTCCAAGTTCTCGCCCGACTTAAGCGCAATGCCAGATTCCGTGAAAGATTCGATATGGTCTGTGACCACCGAAGCTTTTTTGTCTTTCACTGCATCGAAAAAATCGCCGTCAGGAACCAAACACAAACGCTCGTCCCACACGTTGTAACTGGGCGTAAAATGCTTCTCGATATCAAAATCTTTACCCAACCGGCGGCGTGCATTCCAAAGTAAGAGCCCTTTTAAAATCTCTGGCTTGTTACGAGATAACCAATACAAATACTGCTGACGGAGAATGTTTTTCCAGCGAGTGATGGTATACGCCATCTTGATCGGCAGAACAGTACGCAGAAAATTGGCAACGCGGTCTTTCGCTGGCCAGCTGATGATGTACGTGGGCGAACGCTGCAACATCGTCACGTGCTCCGCTTTATCAGCCATAGCTGGAACCAAAGTAATAGCCGTTGCACCAGAACCAATCACCACCACGTTCTTGTTGGCGTAATCATATTGTTCTGGCCACTCTTGTGGATGAAGCACATCACCCTGAAAACGCTCCCGGCCGGGAAACTCTGGCGTATAGCCCTGCTTGTAGCTGTAATACCCAGCGCACATATAAAGCATATTGCCCGTAACGTGTTTTACTTCGCCCTTGTGATTGATTTCCAAGTCCCACATGCAAGCATCACTGCACCACTTGGCTTTTAAAACTTGATGGTCGTACTGCACATATTGGTTCAACTCATACTCGGCGGCGGTTTCTTTGATGTACTCTAAAATGGCTGTGCCATCGGCAATGGATTTGGATGCACGCCACGGTTTGAAATCATAACCCAGCGTATGCATGTCGCTGTCAGAGCGAATACCGGGATACCGAAAAAGGTCCCAGGTACCGCCGGGATTGCTGCGGCCTTCGAGAATAACAAATGAGCGGTCCGAGCAGTTTTGCTTAAGATGAACTGCCGCGCCAATACCAGACAAGCCTGCGCCAACAATCAAGACATCGTAGTGTTCTTTGGTCATCACGTATCAACCCTCTATCAAGCCGTTTCCATCTAATTGCCAGATAGAGAGAAACCATCAGAGAACCCGCGCCTCTCGGTTTCTACACACTCAAAACCAAAAAGAAAAGGCGCGAACCAACCAAAGCCAGTTCGCGCCTTTAATGCTTAAAAATCAGGAACTTAGTCTTTATACCAAACAATGTAAGTGTTCTTGGCAATATCTCCACCACGGGGTTCTGAACCGTTGAATGACGCTTCATAGGTCACAGTATTCTCTGCACCCAAAGTCACCTGGTTGGTGATATCAAAACGAACAGTCTCCACGGGAAGCCCGGGACACCAACCGGCACGGCTTTGAGACCAATTGCCCCACTGCCCTGGCACCACACCTT
>CAZZDT010000532.1:0-3753 GCA_964652435.1 uncultured Bdellovibrionales bacterium | reverse complement strand
CCGGCCCAGACGAGCCATGGAGTCCACATCTGTAGGATTTGCTTTAAGCTTTTCCAAAAGCTCTTGAACTTCCGAGCTCTGTCCATTGGCCGGTGCTTGTGCTTGCGCCATCGGCTCAGGCTGCGCTCCGGTCATACCTGCGCCGGGCGCGCGAGGAATCGCCTGGGTAGAAACAGAAACATAAAGCCCAAAACCGATCCCCATGAGGACCGTACCCCAAAGAAAGCCTTTAAGCTGAGGACGACTCTGGAAAAAGCCTTCAGACTTCTCGTTTTGTGACATCTTTGCCTGTTCCTTCTTATTCTTCTTAGCCTGAATCTTTGCGTCTCTTTCGCGAAGGGCTTCAGCCGCCTGCTTTTCAAGTTTCTCTTTTTGAGACTGGTAACTCTCAGGATCAATGCGGCCTTTATGATGCTCTAAATCTTTAAGCATCAAAACCGCGTGTCCAACTTCTTCTTCCAGGTCAAGCACCGGGGTATCTGTTTCTGAATCAGCGTCGGACTTTGATAAACGAGACGCGACCACAAGAGCCGATATCCCGCCGGCAACAAGCGCTATCACACCGGGTATCATGCTGGTTTCTGAGGACATGGTCTTTTACTCCCTAGAGCTCTACTTCGTTTCGAATAGCTCGCAAATACTCATCTTGAGTTTGTTCTGGCCCTGGCTCATTTTGGGCGGGCGTCTTGGCTGCAACCCCCTTAGAACCTTTACCACGCCAGAGTGCTCCCCCAATGCCCAGCAAGAGTACAACCGGCGGCAGAATCCAAACGATCCAGTTAAAGCCGGTTGCTTTGGGCTTCAATAAAACCCAATCCCCGTAACGATCTGTGAAATACTTCAGGATCTCATCTTGCGACTTGCCTTCACTGTGCATGGTGCGAACTTTAGCCATCATGGATTGCGCCATATCTGCCGGTGAGTCGCTGATGGGCATCCCCTGACAGACAGGGCAGCGAAGCAATAAACCAATGGCATGGGCACCATCATTGCCCACCGCAACAACCTGACCCTTGGGCGCATCCGCCCCAGAACTTGTCTCCGCACTCACATTCAGCCCGGCCAACATCAAAACCAATACCATTACGCAAAGCTTCATTGGGCACCGCCTGCAAGCATCGCTTGAACCTTGTCATAAATGAGCTGTCCATTGACGACTCCAGCTTCCTTGTGAAAAACATCGCCTTGTGAGGTGATAAAGAAGCTTTCGGGAACACCGGAGATACCGTAATCCAGGGCCGTCAGGCTCTCTGGATCTTTTGCCTGTGGGTAGAAGTTGTTTTTTGTCTTGAGGTAGGCACGGGCCTTCTCTGCATCGTCTTGATAAATCACACCCACAAACTGCACCTTGTCCCGATAGTGCATAGAAGCCTGCTGCAAGATATCGTGCTCGTATTTACAAGGCTCACACCAGGTAGACCAAAAGTTGATGACAACGGGCTTGCCCTTAAGTTCTTCCAGAGTGATTTTTTCCCCGGTCAGGGTTTGCAACTCAAACTCAGGCGCAGGCTTGCCCTTTAACATAAAGGGAACCGCGTGCGGGTCGTTACCAAAGCTAAATGCCAAGACCAAAAAGAGAGGCGCCGTTACCACGAGGCCTATTCCAATGATTTTCCAGTTCATGTCGCCTCAGCACCAGCGGCGGCCGTCAAAACCTGACGCCTGCGCCGTGGCCATAAAGAGATAAGGGAGCCAAGCATAATAATCGGAATGCTCCACCACAGCCATGGTACCATCGGCATTAAATACGCTTTTACCACCACACGGCTACCATCTTTCTCAAACGACAGAAGGCTCAGATAAACGTCCGTTTGACCGCGGGTTTGCACATCCGGCGTACCAATGGGTTCACGTTGGCTGTTGTAGTAGTTCAAAGCAGGAGCAAAACTGCCCGCCGGCTCATCTTGATGGTAAGCGTCGATATTGGCCATGACGCTAAACTTCTGCGAGTACTCTTTCGCCGACGTTTTATTGAAAACAAAGGTGTATTCCCCAAGGGTAAAACTTTCACCGGGTTTTAAAGAGGCTTCAGCGCTGATCTTGTAGGTCTTGTTGCCCGCAATGGCCGCAACAATGGCAATCACCGCCAAGTGCACCACATAACCGCCAAAACGTCGTCGCGTTGCCGAAACACTGATCTTTAAAGCCCGCCCAAAGGACTCTTGCCGGTTTTTCATACGCTCGAGCACCGGACCAAACATTTCACGCAGCGTCACAAAACCCGCAAAGCCACAGAGTGAGAAAGCAGCCAGCGGGGCAAATTCACGCAGACCCGATTGATACGCCGCCAGAGCAATCAAAAGACCAGCACCTACGGGAATGAAAAACGAATGAAATACAACTTGTCGGTTGGCACGTCCCCAAGGCAAGGCGGGGCCAACGCCCATGAGAAAAACCATCAAGAGTCCACATGGAATCGCCATCTGGTTAAAGTAGGGCTCACCCACACTCACTTTGACGCCTTTGACCGCTTCCGTGATCAAAGGAAACACGGTCCCTAACAAAACCGTAAACGTGAACACCACAAACACAACATTATTTAACAAAAAGGCTGTCTCTCGGCTCACGGCGGATTCAATTCGGCCTTCGTCCTCAAGGGTGTGCGAGCGAAACGCCAAAAGAACAATGCATAGCACCGTCATCACCGCCAAGAACCCGAGGAAAATGGGGCCAATGGGAGACTGCGTAAATGAGTGCACCGAGTTAAAGACGCCACTTCGAGTCATAAAGGTCCCGAGTATGGTCAGCAGAAACGACGCCAAAACCAAAGTGAGTGTCCAAACCTTCAACATTTTCCGGCGCTCTTGAACAACCGTGGAGTGCAGATACCCCGTAGCCGCAAGCCACGGGAGAAAAGATGCATTTTCAACCGGGTCCCACGCCCAGTAGCCGCCCCAGCCCAAAACCTCGTAAGCCCACCAGCCGCCAACAATGATACCGGCCGTTAAAAATGCCCACGGAAACATGGTCCACCGTCTCAGCGGCTTGAGCCAGCCAGTGGAAAGCTTACCTCTTAAAAGAGCAGCTACCGCGATGGCAAAGGGAACGGTCATGCCCACATAGCCCAAGTAGAGAAGAGGCGGGTGAACAACCATGAGAATGTGGTTTTGTAAAAGCGGGTTCGGTCCAGGCCCGTCAGCCGGCACAGGGTCCATAATGCCAAATGGACTTGCGGGGCCCGCAATCAAAAAAGCGAAAAAGGCGCAAATGCCCAGTAATATACCCGTGGCATACGGCACATACTCTCGGTAACGGTCGGTCATTTGGTAAGTAAAAACAGTTACATAGCCACCGAGAATCGCACCCCAAAACAGGATAGATCCCTCCAGGGAGGACCAAAGGGAGACAATTCGAACCCAGGTGGGCGAAGCATGACTTCCCACTTGCGCTACATAAGCCACGGAAAAATCGGGAATTAAAAGCGCAATGACCATGACCACGTTGGCCAGCACCATCGTGGCAGAAAAAAGATAAGCCGCGATCCGCGCCTGTCGCATGGCTTCTCTGTTTTGGCGGTATCCACTGAGAAGTCCCATGACACAGCCGAATCCAGCTGCTGCAAGGCCAACCAATACAAGCCCTTGTCCTAACAAACTGTACAAACCACTCTCCTTTGAGCCGACACAGGGGTCTTCTATGTTTTTTTCACCAGATCTCGCAAGCGGTGTTTAACCCTCTAAAGGCTCGTGATACCTGAAAAAACCATGCAACAAGCGATCCGCGCACCCCGCCAAGTGCCATACCGATCCCCAT
>CAZZDT010000531.1:0-3756 GCA_964652435.1 uncultured Bdellovibrionales bacterium | reverse complement strand
GTAGTAGTTGATTCCTAGAAAGTCAGTGGCGGCAGCTATGGCTTCATTGTCACCATCCTGAATAAACTCAGTTCCCTTGTTTTCGAATGTTTCGTCGGCGCTGAAGTGTTCCAGCATATCTTCGGGGTAATGCCCTTTGTAGAGTGCATCCAGGTACCAGCGATTAAATTCGCCATCAAACTTACGGTGCGCATCATGGTCAGCTTCGCTGGTCGATGCAGGAATACCAGGAACGGGATTGAGTACAATTCCAACTTTGGCGTTGGGAACATTGTTTCGAATCACTGGCACTGAGAGACCATGGGATAGAAGCATGTGATGACTGGCGGCTACGGCGTCCCGTAGGTTCGTACGCCCTGGAGCATGTCGTCCTTGATGGTAACCAAGCATACTGGCGCACCAGGGCTCGTTGTGGGTTGTCCACAGATTCACTCGGTCTCCGAGATGTCTACTTACGGTGTCGGCATAATCCACAAAGGCCAGGGCAGTGTCTCGGATGGGCCATCCACCCTTGTCTTCGAGGGTTTGGGGAAGATCCCAGTGATAGAGAGTAACGCAGGGAGTAATGTTGTTCTTGAGAAGTTCATCCACTAAGCGACTGTAGAAATCCAATCCCTCTGCCTGAACCGGACCCGCCCCTTTTGGGAAAACCCGTGGCCACGCAATCGAGAAGCGGTAGTATTTGAATCCTAAATTGCGAATCATGGAAATGTCATCTGCATATCGGTTGTAATGGTCGCAGGCGACATCGCCATTTGACTTATCATCGATTGCTCCGGGAACTTTACAAAAAGTATCCCAAATTGAGTCTCCACGACCGTCATCTTGGGCCGCACCCTCAATCTGGTAACTGGATGTTGCTGTGCCCCAGATGAATGAATCCTTGAATACGTCTTTTGTCATATCTGTGTGACTTTCTCTGGATAAGGAAACGATGCTGCTTCGATTAAATGATGAACTTTTGGCGTTTTTGTTTCGGTAAAAATATGTTCGGGAGTTCCGGTTGCGATGATATTACCGGCATCCAGAACTGTGATCTGGTTTGCGTAGGCTCGGGCCCCGAGTAGGTCGTGAGTGACCATAAGAACGCCAAGTCCGAAATCGTCGGCAAGGCTTCTAAAGAGGTTGTAGACATCGTGTTTGAGGGACTGATCCAACATTGCGGTCGGTTCGTCAGCGATGAGAAATGTGGGTTCTGCCGCTAGAGCTCTGGCCAAGACAACTCTTTGTTTTTGGCCACCAGATAATTGATGTGGAAACCGTTCAATATATTCCTCAGCCGGAACAAGACCCAGCTTTTCGAGTAACTCGATTGCTTTTGGTTTCCACGTTTTTCCTTGCAAATTGAGATAATTCTTTAATGGCGTACTTAGGGCATTGCCGATGGTCCTCGTTGGATTCAGTGAGGCGAAGGGGTTTTGGAAAACGAATTGAATGTTTCGTGAGATACCGTCAATGGGTTCGCGAGAACCGCTCTCATCGCGAATCGAGCGGTGGCCTGAGTCGGCCTCGAGCAGCCCACAGGCCACGCGGGCGAGGGTGGATTTGCCACTTCCGGAGGCACCGACTACAAGATCCATATGGCCTGTTTTTACGCTCAACGAGACGTCATGCAGCACCGTTTTAGGGCCGTACGATCTTGAGATAGATTCGAGTTCCAGTGATTTCATATTGTTGTATTCTCGAACAAACTAGCCCTTTTGGCAAGCACCTTCGTCCCGCGAATCGATTTGTTTTTATATGACACAATGCGTAAGTATTCGTTAAGAGAAGCCTTTATTTGTGATTTGACCCAAAAGGGCGCTTGACCGAGCTGGGCTTACGGGTCTACACTTTGTACGGGTATCAAACAAAGTCTCTTTGATGGGGAAATTCTTATGCTAAAAACATTGCTCACACGGTTACTCTTTTCGTTACTCTTAGCCACAGCCTATGGTTGTACGGGGGAAGGTACGGATCCGATTGATTCGACCGATGCCAGTGACGCTGCGGACGCCTCCGATGCGAGTGACGCTACCGATGCCACCGATGCCACCGATGCCACCGATGCTACCGATGCCACCGATGCTACCGATGCCAGTGACGAAACGGACGCCACGGACCAAAGCGATGAAACCGATGCTACGGATGCCAGTGACGAAACGGACGCCACGGACCCAAGCGATGAAACAGATGCTACAGATGCCAGTGACGAAACGGACGCCACGGATCCAAGCGATGAAACAGATGCTACAGATGCCAGTGACGAAACGGACGCCACGGATCCAAGTGATGCAACGGATGCCAGTGACGCCACGGACCCAAGTGATGAAACCGATGCCACAGATGCTACTGATGCCACAGATGCCACAGATGCTACAGATGCTACTGATGCCAGCGACCCTGTAACCACGGCAACTGTAGAGTTCACAGTTGATATGAACGGTGTGGATTACCCGAACGCTGATTATTCGAGTGTTGTGGTCAATGGCTCGTGGAACGGTTGGTCAGGATGGGGTGTTGAAATGGCGGACGATGACAGCGACGGTATCTTCAACGGTTCGCTTGAAATCGCACCGGGTACGACCTTTGAGTATGTGGTCGCTGTAACGGGTGATGCGGACGGATGGTCTGGCTGGGGTATCCAGTGGGGCGACGGCTGTGCGAACAACAATGTTTCGGTGACGGCTGGCGATGCCGGAAGCGTAACCCAAACCTCATTGACGCCTGGCTGCGCTGAAGTCTTGGGCTGCATGGACGAAGATGCGACGAACTACGACCCAGATGCGACAGAGCAGGGTTACGACCAGTATGGTAATCTGCAGTGTGTTTATGCCTCGTGTGATGATGTGCCAGAATACGGCTGTATTTACGCCGACGGTTTCGGCGCGTTCAACGATGAATTTGGAGCAGACCAATGTGTCACCTACGGCGGAACGCCTTGCGAAGAGCCGTCAGATGAAGTTGTGGGTTGCTTGGATGAAGATGCAACCAACTATGACCCAGATGCGACAGAGCAGGGTTACGACCAATACGGGAATCTTCAATGCGTCTACGCATCATGCGAAGATGTCCCAGAAGATGGTTGTATTTACTCCGATGGCTTTGGTGCCTTCAACGATGAGTTCAACGCCGATTTATGCGTGACCTATGGCGGAACGCCATGCGAAGAACCTTCTGAAGCAGTGGTCGGTTGTATGGACGCAAATGCATCGAACTACGATGCTGCGGCCACCGAGCAAGCTTATGACCAGTACGGAAACCTCGGCTGTATCTACGCTTCTTGTGATGACGTACCCGAAGACGGTTGCATTTACGCCGATGCTTTTGGTGCGTTCAACGATTCATTCAACGCAGACCTCTGTGTGACCTATGGCGGTACGCCATGTGAAGACACTGGGGATCCAGTCACAACGGCGACTGTTAATTTCACGGTAGACATGAACGGTGTTGACCAGCCAAGCGCTGACTATGCGAATGTGGTGGTGAACGGCTCATGGAATGGCTGGAACGGTTGGGGTGTGACATTGGCTGATGATGATGAAGACGGAGTCTTCACTGGGTCCTTGGAGATTGCTCCTGGAACCAGCTTTGAGTACGTGGTTGCCGTGACGGGTGAAGCGGATGGTTACTCTGGCTGGGGTATTCAGTGGGGCGATGGTTGTGCGAATGCCAACGTAGCGGTTACTGCCGGTGATGCGGGCAGTGTCACTGAGACTTCACTGACACCTGGTTGTGCAGATGTGGTGGGCTGTATGGATGCAAATGCAACGAACT
>CAZZDT010000530.1:0-3770 GCA_964652435.1 uncultured Bdellovibrionales bacterium | reverse complement strand
CAACGTACTTGGGCCGCTCTTCTGATGCTGGGTGGGTTTGAAGTCTTGGAAGACCTTTCGAGCCGTAAGCAATCGCGAGGTCCGGCTATTCCTGAGCCAGCAAATCCGAACGATACGGTCGATATGGCCATCGAGGAGTCTGAGGTAACGGTCGAAACACCAGTTGATGTCTATCTGGAGTATCTGCCGCAAGAACTTCGAGATCTGGTGAAAGAAATCCAAGCGATTCACCCAACGCTGGAAACAGTCACGCATTACGAAATACTCGATCTCATGCCCAATGCGGCACCGGCTGATATTGGAAAAGCATACTTGGCCAAGGCGCGTAAATTTCACAGTGACCGGTTCGGTGGGCACGATATGGGGCCGGCGAAGCGGCTTGCGGAAGAAATCTTCATGCGCATGGAAGAAGCCTATGGCGTTTTAAATAATGTCAAAGAGCGGGAAGCTTACGATTTCATCCTAGACCGTCAGGCCAAGGGATTACCCACCGATCCTGCAGTCATTCTAGAAGCCGAGGAAATGTTTACCCGGGCACAAAAGATGATTCGCCTGGGTAATGCGGTGGCCGCCGCTCCAATCATGGCCAAAGTTGTGGAAATGAATCCAGGCGAGCCCGAGTTTTGGGCGTATCATGGCTGGGCTTTGTTTAACGCACATACCGACAGACCCAGCCGACAGCAGGCCCGGGAAGCTCTTGAGAAGGCTCGTAGCGCAAATCCTGAACTGGCAGTTGTTTATGAATTTCTTGGCCGGTCGGCGCGGGTTGAAGGGGATACGAACTCTGCGGCACGTTACCTTAAGAAGTGCTTACACTTAGATCCTGACAACGCAGATGCCGAGCGGGAATTACGCCTCTTGACCCTGAGAAAGTCCGATGATGGTCAAGGTGATGGCCTCATGTCGATGATTAAGGGCATTTTCAAGAAGTAGATTTCGAAAGCGTTCTACTCTCTAAGACCCTTGGTTTCATGGCTTTTCTATAAAGTGCGAAAATAAAAGACAGCTATTCCATCTCTTGAAGGTAGCTCTTGGCCTGCTTTAAATCCCGAATCATTTCAGTTTCAGGCAAAGAGCGTAGCAAAACCTTACCGTATCCCTTTTCTGTCATTCGAGGATCCAAAATAGCAACCAGTCCAGCGTCTGATTGTTTGCGAATCAAACGTCCAAAGCCTTGCCTTAACATGATGGCTGCATGGGGAAGTTGGTAACATTTAAAGGGCGATTGCCCTTGGCTCTTGAGGTAATCGATTCGGGCCCCGACCAATGGATCTTGGGGAGAGGCAAAAGGAATCCGGTCAATAATAACCAAGCGCAGCGCTGAGCCGGGTACATCTACTCCTTGCCAAAAACTCATGGTCGCCACGAGAACCGCGTGTCCATCTTTGCGAAATGCATCGAGTAACTCGCCTCGGGGTGCGCTGCCTTGTTTGAGAATTCTAAGACCGGTTCGTGGTTGGAGCTCTCGGCTCATGGTTTCGAGCATGTTGTAACTTGTGCAAAGCACAAATGCGCCGCCGCCCGAGGAGGCAATCAGATGAGCGGCGATATCTGTTGCTTGTTCGGAGAAGTTCGGGCTGTTGGGATTATCCATGCCGTTGGGACAAAAGAGTCGCATTTGCTTGGTGTAATCAAAGGGCGAGTTGACCAGGACCTCGGCTGTATCCTGAAGCCCAATACGGTTTTTGTATGAATCAAAGCTTTGTTCCACCGCAAGTGTAGCGGAAACGTACATGGCCGGGATTTCACCCAGCATAAAGCGCATCAGTGGAGCAACATCCAGTGGCCTTGCCACCACCCGCTTTCCATTGGGGCCAGCATCGGCGTAACGTACGAAGGGAACCAGAGGCCGCATGGTATCGGTGGGCTCTGCATAATAAAGGTCGTCTTCCGGTGTCAGTTGTCGAGCATGATCGAGTTGACTTTCGATTTCACTGAGAATGCCGGCGCGACCAGGTTGGTAAAGTACAAAAGCCAGCTCGAGAATCAGGCTGGCGGTGCGTCTACCCAGGTGCTGCGTCTCTTCGCGGTCGGTGTTGGAGAGGTCACCTTCTATTTGACAAAGCAAGCCATCGACTTCTTGGAAACGATTGAGAACTTCCGGGGTGATAGCATTTTTGTGAAGCGTCATTCGACCGGAACGGCGATTGAAGGGCAGAGCATGAAAGAGTTGTCGGCTGCGAATTTCCAGCTGATTGGCACTCTGAGTAACGCGGGCATAACAGCCGTCACTGTCTTGTACTGTTTTAAAAATGTCTCGGCAGAGGGTGATGATACGACGCTCGGAGACTTCAAATCCAAAGTGTTGGGAAGCAACTTCATCAAGGTCATGGGCTTCATCAAAAATCACGACATCGTGGGGAGGAATCAATTCGAAATTGGTATTTCCCACATTCGCCCGAAGGCTGGCATCGGCAAAGTAGAGGTGGTGGTTGACAATGATGAGCTGTGCTTGTTGTGCATTGCGACGCATTTGCGTGACGAAGCAGTTTTCATATTCATCGCAACCCCGGCCCAGGCACTGGTCCGATGTGGAGGACACTTCTCTCCAGATATCGGAATCATCAGGTAAACCTTGGAGTTCGGCCCGGTCGCCGGTGATTGTATTCTCTCGCCAAGCATTGATTTTATCGAAGGTGCGCTTGCGGCCCGTACCCGGTAAAAGACCCTGACGACTGAACCGGTTCATTCGATAGAGGCAAAGATAGTTCGAGCGTCCTTTCATAACTTGCACGTCGAATGAGTGCCCCACCGCTTTTTCCAGAAGGGGAATTTCTCGCTCTAGAATCTGCTCTTGAAGGTTTCTGGTTCCCGTGGAGAGCACCACTCGCAAGCCAGATGCCAGTGCCGGTACGAGATAGGCTAATGTTTTACCTGTACCGGTACCTGCCTCCGCAATGAGATCGTTGCCACGTTCGATGGCTTTACCGACCTCTTGCGCTACGCGAATTTGTTCGGGACGAGACTCGTAGGAATCTATAACAGAGGCGAGTGGGCCTTGTTCACCAAAGAAGGCTTCAAGCTTTTCTGGGTGCAAGCCATCGGTGTTCATACAAATGTCTCAGGCCGCAGTGAGCGAGTGCCTTGAATCAGTTGGCCGTATCTGATTCGGGCTTTTCAAAAAGTTGAATGGTCTTATTTTTAAGAGTGAGCACGAAAAGCTCTTTGACAGCTTCTCCACTTTTATCAAACTCAAGGCCGCCGGTGACACCTTTGAAGCCTTTGTTTGCCAGAAGGGCATCACGTAGGTCGTCGCGGTTTGAGAGTGGGATGTTTTTGTTTTCAAGAATGCTTCGGAGCATAGAGCCTGTATCGAATGCTTGAGCATCACTAAGTCTGGGTGACTTTCCAAAAATTTCACGAAACGACGAATCAAAGTCTCGAACTTGAGCCGACGGATTGTCTCGATAGTAGCCATCTACAAAAATCGCGTTTTCACAATATTGCTGACATTGGCTGATGAGATAGGGGTGATTCCAAGTAGAGGGTCCAAGCAATGTGATGGGTTTGATTTCCTCATAGCCCGTAGCCCGTTTGATACGCTCTAACTCACGGTCGTTTCGGGTGACCACGATATCCTCAAAGGCCAGAGCTGGAGCAATCAGTCCAAGCCGTTTTGCACTGTCGGGGATAACAATGGCGTCAAAGTCGGTGATGGGTGGAAGGTTCTTTTGCATCTTCTCAATTGCCGCGGCAGCTCGATGGGATGGTAGTTTCTTTGCTCGAATCTCTTTGAGCTTTTCCAGGTAGTCCTCGCGTGACGTGCGATA
>CAZZDT010000529.1:0-3772 GCA_964652435.1 uncultured Bdellovibrionales bacterium | reverse complement strand
TCCACAAAGCCTCAGACGGACCATAATGACCTGATTCATCCAAGAGATACCCACCTTCTGAATCATAAGGCGGAACAATCTCATCAACAGTCGTATAGGTTGCACTGGAACTGCCGCCATTATTAAAAATTAAGATATTACCCTCACCCGGCTTACCATCCTCAATCCAACGTGCGTCATGCTGAACAAAGAGTTGTTGCTCACCTGGACCACCTCGTCCATAAGCTTGAGGGTTTCCCCACCGATATAGAAAATCCCCCGCAGGGCCTGCGGCCTCCTCAGTGGTTGTATTGTGGTCGATGATATAGATTTCGTTTGTATTGTGAGCACTCAATAAAATTTGGTCGAGTTCAGCATTGTAGTCGATAGAATTGATATGCAGCCAATCCGCTCCCCCAACGCCGCGGCCACCGCCCACATAGTTGATATTCATTTTGCCGGGATGGTCAGCCACCACACCGTAGTTTGCCTTCGTCTCATCAAAATCTTGAATCAAGTGGTCCCAGACATGCCACTCCCACACAATTTCACCACCATCAGGACCGTCGGGCCGAACTTCAATAATATGATCTGGCCATAATTCTCCATCGCGAAGTAAATTGTAATCGCGTCCGGCCGCCAAAGCCTCCTCTTCGGTTTTCACTTCAAAAGCAATCATTAACACATTGCCATTGGGTAGGCGCTCAACATCATGATGCGAAATGTGATTGGTAGATGCATACTGATAACTCCAAAGTAACTCAGAGTCCCAACCAACATGCTCAACGCGACCCGCGAGACCACCGGCATCAAACTGATTGCTATGCGCGCTTCGGGGTACGGTGGTCGCCCGTAAAATACTTCCATCATCCTCTAAGTAGACAGAGAGCCCCGGCTTATAAGTACTGGTCCACTCATGAACTTTCTCTCCCCAAAGGTCGATCAGATAAGTCGAGGTCGAACGCATAGGAGCAAAAAGAGTGTAACCTGGTTGCGAATCCGGCGAGCAAGACTGAAGGCCAACGGTCCAATCCTCATGGGTTTCATCACAAATAGAAGTCTCGGTTCTGTCGTTGGGTTCAGTCTGCGTTGGATCCGATGCTTCACCGCCGTCAGTATCCGATGCATCGACCCCACAATCGGAACCAACACACGCATCATTTTCTGCGCATCCAATCAGTTGCAACGCGAAGAAAAACGCCATCATTCCAGACTTTGTTCGCATCCTATTCACTCCTTGGTCTTGTCTACCTTGCCCTTGAATGCCATTGGTACCGAAACTGTTAAGTACAAGGATGGTCACCCGGTAAAAAAAACAAACAAAGATCAAAAAAACTCAAAATGCGATCTTCAGGAATTCACGTTTTGGCATGAAATATTCCCCAAACCCGAGTCATCAATCGCCCTTCAAGCACACCAACCTCTCCCCACCTAAGAAACAAAATAATCTAATAAATACAAAAGCTTAAATCCCACGTGTGACAGATGTGCAACCACAGTTTTTCACCGAATCCATAGTTATGAGCGTTTAGTAATTTAAAAAATGAAAACAAGGAATTCCGGTTTTAAAAAATAGCCATGATTTTAGGCCCTGTCCAATGAAAGCCCCATACCTACATCTCATTACTCCCGCATAGATCGGAACGCATTGTTGAAATGAGGGCCCCCCGCCATACTCGAAATCTGGGTGGAGGGCTCAATCAATGAAAAAAGTCGTAGGGATCTTGTCCGTTCTTGGAATGATTGGAGCTGGTGTAGCGTTCACCGGCAACAACGATTCTCACCAGCAAGATTGTAAAGTCGAAGTTTTAGAGGACGGCTCAGAGCTGGTCCGCTGTAATGACGGTTCAACCAAGCTAATCGCCATGGGCGCAAGGCATTAAGCACGATGGATACGTCCAATACCAATCAGAATTTTCGTGCCGACCCGCAACTGGTGCTGAAACACGCCGTCGCCGAACGCTTCGGAGTGAGAATCTCGGAGTTAGCGGATTGGGCATTTTTCTCAACAAACAAAAATGAAGTCTCGATGATGCAGCTACATCACTTTCCATCAAGTCATATGACTGCCGGAAATCCACATTTGGACTGGAAGCGCGGCATGTCTTTGCCACAACTCTCACGTTCAACCACGCACATCATCAGCTCCATGGCAACTCGAAACATTTTCAATTTGAGAACCGCTGAAGCGGAACTCTTTTTAGGTCATGGCCAACTACAACATGACCCTTCAAACACCAGTCAAGCCAACGTTTCCTCGGGACCGGTTATCCTTATCCATAGCGAGGCAACTCTTGGAATGGCACATCTTGGTGATGACGGTATTATCATGAGCTATTCGCGGTTTCTTGAGCTTTCCAGCTACCCCGTGGCCGAGAGGTCACAAAAGCCCAAGTACCATTAAGCGACGTTCGTGACCCTCCTCGGTCGCCCGAGTTCAATCCCTGCACCTTCCTTTTGAACTCGGCGCGACCGAATCGCCAAGCCTCATTCTAAACTTGAGCCTTAGAAAGAAAGAGTGTTCCCGTAGCCGTGGGTGCTACCGCGTGAACGTCATCACCGCGAATCTGACCTGAGATGACAAAACTAAAACATTTACCGCTTGTTGGAACTTGGCATTCAAAATTGGGAGCCTCACCACGCGTTTTAATACCTTCTTTTTCCAAGGAGCGAGATGCATTGCCCACAAGCATGTTCAAAAACTCTCCAACAGCATCGGGATACATTTCCGTGCTGTCCACAAAATCCATCCCGAAAAGTCCCCACATAATCACCCTGGCGAAATCATTACTGACAGTTAAGGTCAATAAACAAGAGGCGTCACCGGTCATATTCATCTGAGCCGTGTATTCAGCCTCTTGAGCTTCTTCTACAGTCATGGTGGGTTCGACCTTAACCACAATGCCCGCAATGGTCTTGGCCAATTCAGGAAACGACTCCGTGAGAAACTGCAGAAGACGTTTTCCCGTGGGGGATTGCGATAGATCTTCTTCTTGCCCGGGCGCGGCCGCCAACTGGTCTACAGAATCCTCATCAGCCTCTTGAGCTTCGGCTTGAGCCTATGGTTCTGGTTCTGCTTCTACCTCTACCTCTGGCTCTGGCTCTGGCTCTGGCTCTGGTTTTTCGGTGGCTGCCGACTCGGGTTCTTTTAAAGGAGCTTCAATCATTCCCTGAGCTTCGGAAAACTCGACAAAGTACTGATTCATCTTGTCCAATGTGAGGATTTCAAGCTGAACGAGAGCTTCGCCAATACCTCCCTTGGACTTCTTCTGCATCTCCAATAAATCGTAAACTTGATCTTGGGTCAGCAAGCCTAAATCGATGGCCGCTAAACCAAAAGGTCTACCATTTTTCGTTTGTTCCTGAGCAATGGTCTCTATCTTTTCATCATTCAACCAACCTTGCTCCACAGCCAAGTCACCTATTCTGGCACCCATAGACTTTGCAAGACGCAAGGCCTTCATAAGCATTTTGAGATTAACAACCCCTTTTTCGACCAAGAAACGACCGAATACTTGCGAGTTAATGCCTTCGCCCTCACGTACATCCAACTCGTCCTCATCACTGGTACGCAAGAGCAAACTGGCCAATGCCATATGAACAAGAGAAGCTGGGTCCTGATCACCATTTAACTCGGCAATCATGGTCTCACACACATCATCGATGAGTTCTATCTCGAAGCTAACCGTCTCGCCCCCGTGGGGGACGTCCTTTGCACGCTGCCTGAGTTCGGGAGTAGCTTCTCGAAAAGCCTGAATGCCCGCATACATCAGGGCAACATCATCCATTTCAG
>CAZZDT010000528.1:0-3775 GCA_964652435.1 uncultured Bdellovibrionales bacterium | reverse complement strand
CCGTGCAATGGCCAAGGTGAGCCTGGGGTCTTTGTGCGCAGATGGAGCTTCTAGGTCGCCATTTAACACCGACACCATAGAAGCCAAGGCGAGAATATCGTACTCATTGTGTTCCAAAATGGGATCAAGGGCTTCGCCTTTACCGTCTTTGAGGAACTGAAAGAAAATCCCAGGGATCATAAATCCCGGTACATCGTCTTCACGCTCAAAGCTAAGAACGTCCTCTTCCATATTCACCAAACGCATCTGCTCCAAAACAGTTCCGTAAACTCGGCGACAACAGTGCAAAAGGTCTAAATGAGGAATCTCTGGTGGAGCCTTCACCCGGCTTAGTACCCAGCGGTTTCGAATAAGCGGCATGTCGTAGGACTTGCCGTTGTAGGTTACCAGAAGCGTTGCCTTGCGCATACGCTCAGCAAAATAAGCCAACATGGGCGCTTCCTCACCAAGACGAGTGAGTAAGAGCTGCTCCATCACCAACGCGTTATCTTCGAAGTAACCAAGTCCAATCAAGAATGGAACGGTCCCCGTCCCACCAGCAAGGCCAGTGGTTTCAGTATCCATAAAGAGCATACCGCTTACATCAGCCTTCAGCATGGAATCATCCAGCGCTACTCGGGCTAAGCGCTTAGGCAATGCTTCTAAAGCACCGCCGACCGCCACAGTTCCGTGGGTATGGTCCAAAGGATAACGTCTTACCACTCGGCGGATGGGCCCCCAGGGTGAGTCCCAAACTTCTCCTGCGAGGTTTTGAACCACAACCGGTTTTGGCTTACGACGACGAGAGCGCCCTCGCCCTAAGTTCTTCATACGTGAGCGAAACTCATTCACCTTCTCATCTTGAGAAGCACCGGTCGATTCGGTGGTCACGGGCTTTTTGGCTGGCTTCTTTTTGCGCGAAGCTGGCCCGGCCGATTGTAACCGAGAGAGTTTACCCTTGAGCTTACTCATTGCGTATCCAGGAGTTTCAAAATGGCAATGGCCAAAGCTTTGCGATTCACGTCGAGGTCAATTTCAACCTTTGGTTCTTCACCTGGCATTGCATCGTCATTGCCAATGACAGGTCCAATACAAGCCGGGCAACCATGCTCGCATGGACAGGCG
Organism: uncultured Bdellovibrionales bacterium; assembly: GCA_964652435.1. Taxonomy (GTDB): domain Bacteria; phylum Myxococcota; class XYA12-FULL-58-9; order XYA12-FULL-58-9; family JABJBS01; genus JABJBS01. The sequence goes on along the minus strand of CAZZDT010000528.1, from coordinate 2,671 downwards.
TCAATGATTAAGAGTGATTTTCGCAAGAGTGCTTCGCGTTCATCAAAAAGCCGCGGCGCCAATCCAATACCGCCCGGCACTTTGTCGTAAAGGTAAATGGTAGGGTCGATAAGCTGACCTGGGCTATCATCCTGAGACTCACTTTGGTCCTTAAGCCGTCGCCCAATATCACGGGGATCGGTCATGAGCCCAATGGTGGCCACCGTATGCATAGCTTTGGAAATTCCCCGAAGTGCATCAATCACCGACGGTCGTGATGCTGGAATCTTGGAAACCAGTTCACTGGGAAATGTGACCCAGAAAGCGGTGGTGTGCATTTCCATTTCGGGCAACCGTACCTCGCCATAGCCCACATTCTCGTGGGTGTGGTATTTGATTTTCTTATAACCAACCACTTTCTCCACCACGCTGATTTCGCCCAAGGATGCTTCCACCTTCGTTTCAGCGGGTTCTGCCACCGTGACTGTTTCAGATTCTTCAATCACTGCAACCCGCGCGTGGGTCATTGCATCGGTGTAGTAATCGGAGCTTACCTTTCGAACAAACGCTTTGTGATTGTCGTAATCCAGCTTCTCCACTTGATACTGATTGGCGTTGTGTTGATAGATAGCCTGCTCATGCAGCATGGTATGGGTAGAACGCCAATCCATTTCCGCAATGGTCTTATCGGTGTCTAAATCGATCACAACGTAATTGTCCCACCCCACACTTCGTAAAGACACATGGTTTGCGGGATACGTGTCGGTGGCCCAGTGATAAGTGGTTTTACCGGCTTCATCAGAGACCGCATGCAACACATCGTGGTCAGCGAGAAAACTCAAACCATCGGCCACCGCATCGGGCGGTAAATCACCGAAAGACTCTGTGGATTCAAATGGCAGCTCAAAAGCGGCACATTTTAAATGCTGAATAAGAATTTCCACATTGTCGGGATCGATACGCGCCTGCTCCACCGGAGATGTGACGAGGCCATCAGGATGCGTTGCAAAGAACTGATTCAAAGGTGAACTGTTGGTAACAAGAACGGCGAGGCTATCACCCTGGCGCCGCCCGGCCCGCCCAAACCGTTGCCATAAGCTGGCAATAGAACCTGGGTATCCCGCACAAATCACCGCATCCAATGAACCAATGTCGATTCCCAATTCGAGAGCGTTGGTAGCCACCACGCAGCCAACATTGCCATCGCGTAATCCGGCCTCAATCATCCGCCGGCGTTGAGGCAAATAACCGCCCCGGTAGCCCTGGACCAATTCGGGGTCCATTTTGTTGCGAACCATCCGCTCGCGTAAATACTTGAGCATCACTTCTACGTTGTTGCGACTTTGCCCAAAGATAATGGTGGACACCTGAGCTTCGATGAGCTCCGCGGCCAACCGCACAGCCACCTTGATACAACTTTGACGAATGCCTAATTCCGCGTTGACCACCGGTGGGTTGTAAACCATGACATGCCGTTGTCCGGTGGGTGCCCCGCTATCACCAATGAGACGAACTTCCTCGCCAATCATTTTAGAGGCGTGCTCTGCTGGATTGCCGATGGTTGCTGATGCAAACAAAAACACAGGGTCCGCACCATGAAAACGAGCAATCCGCCGAATACGACGCACCAAGTTTGCTAAGTGAGAACCAAAGACACCCCGATAGGTGTGCAGCTCATCAATGACCACGTAGCGAAGGTTAGCAAAGAGCCGGGCCCAGTTGGCATGGTGTGGCAAAATACCCGCGTGTAGCATATCGGGATTGGTTAAAAGCACTCCGCTTTTTTCTCGACCCGCGCGGCGTGCATCGGCAGGTGTATCCCCGTCGTAAGTGATCACTCCCTGAGACAACCCCGACTCGCGCATCAAAGCCCTCAAGCCCTCTTCCTGATCTCGGGCCAAGGCTTTCGTAGGAAAGAGATAGAGCGCGCGGGTTTCGGGTGCATCCGCAATGGCGGCCATGACCGGCAAATTGTAACAAAGGCTTTTTCCCGAAGCAGTCGGCGTTGCAATGACAAAGTGCTTGCGCTCTTTGGCTAAATTCCAAGCCTCTTCTTGATGACTGAAAATTTCTTCGATTCCTCGATTTCGCAAAGCATCTTGAAGACCCTGTGGTAAATCTGATGGCATTGGGCGATAACTGCCCGATGTTGGTTCTTGGCGTGTATCCAAAACCATATTGCGATAAATACGGTTTTCCTGACGCCAGTGATCAAGCACTGCAGGTATACCCCGCGGTGTAGCCCAAGGTTTACGCCAAGGCTTATCGAACGAAGGATCTCTTTGAATTGAATCGGTCATATCACACACTGTACAAATGAGCAGGGGTGGTTACAATACCCCGCATTGGATGTAAGAATATTTTTAGCAGGCCCCTCTGACCACTCGAGGGCCTGAAACGATGAGAAACAGAGCATGGAATACGAACTTCCAGAGGAAATCCTCAATATAGCCCGCGCCATTCAGGCCGAAGGCGGCCGAGCTCTTTTGGTGGGCGGATTTGTGCGGGATATTGCTCTCAAACGGGCCTCCAAAGACTACGATTTTGAAGTGTATGGCCTTGAACTCGACAAGCTTGAACAAGTCTTAGGGAAATTTGGGGAGGTTATCGCCGTTGGCAAAGCATTTGGGGTTTTGCGTATCAAATCCTACGAGGTGGATATCTCTCTCCCCCGCCGCGATAACAAAACCGG
>CAZZDT010000527.1:0-3779 GCA_964652435.1 uncultured Bdellovibrionales bacterium | reverse complement strand
CAAGTCTTTGGGGCATTTGCACCGCCCCATAAACTCTGAAACCATCAATTAAGATGTGCGTTTCACCTTTCGTAGGATTGTTTGGCTAAGGAGACCTTGTGTCCGAAGACGACACAGATAAGTGGGCCCACACCGTTGATCTAAAACGCGGCGAAGATGCACCCACAGTTGTGGCGGCTCCTCGCGACGCCATGGTCACCATCAATCCACTGACCGAAGATGCGTGCTTTACGGCAGATGCACAACTCTACACGATTCAAGAAAGCCCTGAACAAGACATCGTCTTTCCATGGCCCGAAGGCTTAAGCGCACTGCCCACGGTAGATATTTCTCGTGGCAGCCATACCGACAGCAAAGGTGATTTTCATGTCACCAATCTTCTGGGCCGTGGTGGAATGGGTGTGGTGGAACACGCCAACCAGCACAGTCTAAGCCGAGGTGTGGCTCTTAAAAGATTGACCAACGAGCGAAACGACGCCCGTAGTATAACCGCCCTCTTGCACGAAGCCATGATTACCGGCTCGCTTGAACATCCCAATATTATCCCCATTCATTTACTGGGTTTGGATCAAGACAAACAACCCGTCATGGTCATGAAAAAAGCCGAGGGCGTCTCTTGGTCTTCTTTGCTTCACGACATGAATGAAGACCACTGGAGAAACTGGAGCGGTGACCGCCTGGAAAGGCACATCAAGATTCTCATTCAAGTGTGCAACGCGGTTCACTTCTCACACATAAAGGGTGTCATTCACCGAGACATCAAACCCGCTAACATCATGGTCGGCGAGTTTGGAGAAACGTATCTTCTCGATTGGGGCGTTGCCACCAAAATTGAAAACTGTAAGGAAAACGACAATAGGATTTGGGGAACACCGGCCTATATGGCTCCCGAAATGGCTTGTGGTAAGTCGGTGAGCCCACAAACTGATGTCTTCTTATTGGGCTCTTGCCTCCATGAAATTCTCACCGGCTTTCCTCGCTACCGCGGACGAACCGCCCGTGAGAGCCTCAAGCTGGCACGTAACGCAGAACCCTTTTTGTTTGACGCATCGGTATCCCCAGAACTTGCTACCATCTGCAACAAAGCCTGCTCCAAAGACGCGAGAAACCGTTACCAAACCGCCGAAGAGATGCGCGAAGCCCTGACAAAATTTTTAAGGGAGCGAACCGTTTGGGAACTCTTGCACGTGGCCAATCAACGGGTGGATGCGCTCCAGCAATTGCTGCGTTCTGTCTTCAATCAACCCGGCACCCCCGTGCTACCGGAAAAGAACTATGTCATCTACAAACTCTTTAATGAGAGTCGATTTGGTTTCGAACAAGTCCTAAGTCAAAACGCAGACCACAAAACCGCAACTGCTGGCCTTCAACGCTGTCTTGAAGCAATGTTTCTCTACGCCATCGATCAAAGAAACGCAGACTTCGCCGCCTCCCTAGCCTCGGATATGCCCTGGGAGCGTCCCGACCTCACTCAGAAGCTTGATTATCTCCAAGAAGCTATGGAGTCAGACAGCCAAGCCCTGCTTAAGCTTGAGTCCATTCAACATGAACAGGATATGAAAATATCCAGTTCCCAAAGAGCGACAGTATTCGGCACCGCAATGCTCACGCTCTCACTCTTTATCTTTGGACTGCAGCTTTTGGGCGAGAGACTTACCCAAAGTCAGCATCTGATTGCCTCCATCCTAGGCATCATTTTGATTGGTGGGGTGACACTGGGTATTTCAATCGTTAAGCGAAATATCTTTTTGAGAAACCAAGTTAACCGGACGCTGACCGGTACTTTACTCACTGGGTTCTTTGGCTTGGCCATTGGACGGGCACTCAGCCTCAACAGTGGCGTGAATATGGAACACATTTGGCAGTCGGATTTACTGATTTGTCTCTTGATAGGTATTTTATCGGGGCTTTCCATTCGCAAGATGTTTTTTATGCCTTCGCTCATTATTGCATTAGGACTTTTTGTTGCCTTAGTCTTTCCAAAACTCGGACAATACGCCCTGCCCGTAGGGCTTCTTTTCACAAGCTTTTTCACGATTCGCTCTGGTCGTTCTGGCAATAAGCCAAAAGCGCGCAGGTAGCACCTACTTCCATACCCACCTACCCTCAGCAGCTATTTCGCCTAGGTGCGCCTAATTTCTACATAGTCAGCCCGCCAACCATTGCGTACCATTTAAGGTGGAGATCAATCGTGGATAACACCGGCCCTAAACTATTTGAGCCCATCAATGTGGCAAACCTGCTCGCGGAATCACAAAATGCCCAAACACGGTTTAGGCCCCAGACTGGTTACTTTCGTGGAACTTACCAAAGTGGTGCTCTCTTCGCGGAGGGCCGTCTGAATCAAGGTCTACCGGACGGAGACTGGACAATTTACCACGAAAACGGAGAAATCTGGCAGGAAATCAGTTTCAAGGATGGATGCAAATCTGGTCAGTGGGTGGTGAACCATGACACGGGCAAACCATGGATTCGCGGAGAATACAGTGCAGATGAGCGAACCGGTACTTGGACCTATTATTGGATCAGCGGAGTCCCCATGGCCAAAGGAAAGTTTCACGGTAACGAGCGTGATGGCCTGTGGAGCTACTGGGATGAAAATGGTGACGAGCTTTGCCGCATCCGCTATGTAGCGGACTTTGAGGTGCCCAGTTAGGCCTAAGCAACCTTGGCCAAGGCAACTTGGTTACTTAACCAACGCGAAAGTTGATCCCACCACTGGTCGCGAATGGTTGGAACCTCATGATGCAACTCATGTCGTCCGCCCATGATTTCACGAAATGCAACCATACCAACCGGTGCCAGCCTAGAGAACTGACGAGAACCTTCAATGTCGCAGATGGTGTCCTCTGTGCCATGATAAAGCAACGTAGGTACCGTGAGGCGATGTGCTCCCTTAAGAATCTCTTCCGAGCCATCAACGATGCTTGCACCTAAACGGGTCGATACCATTTCGTGAACCCACTTATCTGCCTGGTATCGCTCAACCTCACTCGGATCGGACGAAATGCCATCCACATCCAAACCACTGGGCAGTGTGAGGGTTGGAACATAGCGGTTCAATACACGCCCCACTTTCAACTTGATTTCGTTGATGGGTGAAATCGGCACGGCCAACGCAGGGGCGCTGAGAATTGCTGCTTCAACTTTAGAATGCACCGGACGCGCCGTGAGGTAACGGCTGACCACAGCACCGCCCATGGAATGACCAAGCACAACAACTTTTTCGCAAGCAGTGGTTTCAATCAATACCGGCAGAATCTCTTCAAAATCGGCCACCAAGCCATCTACACCCGCGGCATCCCCTCGCTTGCCCATGCTCTGGCCATGACCGCGACAGTCGTAGCTACGCACTTCAAAGCCAAGCTCGACCAACTTGACTCCCACTTCCTCATAGCGAGCAGCATGCTCGCCAAGTCCGTGATGAATAACCACCAGTCGACCGTTGGGGTTCTTTGGTTGAGGCCAAAAAACCAGCTGAAAAGCTTCTCGACGACTGTTGTCCCAGATCTTCTTCGTAATAACGCTTTGAGTCATAAATCATCAATATGCCTCCAAACGACGGACCTCAAGGCTTGACCGAGACATAAATTAGTGAAAAATCGATCAACGTTCGTGAATGCAAACCGTTCACCAACTAAGGAGTAAAGAATGAACAGTCTCGGTCGCCATATTCTCGTGGAATTCTACGGATGTAGCCAAGAAATCCTAGGCGATGCCGCTCGCCTTGAAAAGTTGGTGGTCAAAGCCGCAAAAGATGCGGGAGCAACTGTTCTAAA
>CAZZDT010000526.1:0-3780 GCA_964652435.1 uncultured Bdellovibrionales bacterium | reverse complement strand
TAGAGTTCAATCAAGCGCTTCTCACGCCAATTTAAGGGTTTATCCTTGGATTCAGGGTTAAGAGAAGGTCGAGAAACCGATACCTGATGAACAATATCGTCTGGTGTCATAGCTTCTTTATCAGCGCCCAAGCTCACAATCTTATAGGTGTTGCGGTTGATCATACGATACTGAAGCGGCGTGCCCCACTCGTCTACATCGGCCTTCACAAGCTCCGCACCCGCCTCGGTACGAGGCAGCGCAGTGTCATTGTTATCGAAGTGAAAACGAACGCGCTTGTCAGCCTCCTGAATAAAACCGTGGGTTGCACTCTTTTGGGCATATTCCATGGCCGCCGCATCGCCACTTTCCACGAGGATGAACTTGTTCACGCCCGCCGTAAAGTAGTTTCCAAGAGACACAGAAAAAAGAAAGAGGGCCATAACCGCAGACTTCATGCTCACAGGCGCCTGAGTATAGGCAAATTCCAAGCAGGTAATGGAAACCATCACTTCAGAAGCCGTAAGCACTGCGTAGGCAAATAATTGCCAAGCAATCGATGGTGTTTCACCGCTGTCAATCCAAGACTGAAGAATGGCTACTATGGCGAAACCAGGGACCATCACGAAAAGCCCAATGGAAATCTTACGCAGCGGTGTAAGCGGAAACACTTTATCGATGGCTGGATAAATCACGTAGGTAAAGAGAGGTACCAACGTTACAATCATCACCGGGTTCACGGCTTGAATCTGTGATGAAAGCCAGTGAATCCCCAACCAATTGCGGTCTAGATCTTCTGCCTGCAATACCCAAGATGAACCGGTTTGGTCGAAGAGTGCCCAGAACACCGCAACGAAGGCAAAGATAACAAAAAGTTTCAGGCACGTTAAAATGCCTTCAGCTGAAAAGATTTCTTTCACGAAGGCTTTGCCACGGGGCGGAATGTGAATGAATACTTTTCGTCCCATCCAAAAGAGAAATGTAGCCACGGCCATTAAGGCGCCGGGAATACCAAATGCCCAGTGAGGACCATACCACTCAAGAAGCAGCGGCGTGGCCAAAGTAGAAAGCGCAGCGCCAACGTTGATGGAAATGTAGAACCAGCCAAAAACCTTGCTTAGCAAGTGACCATTGGATTTGCCGAACTGGTCCCCCACGTGCGCCGAGACACATGGTTTAATACCACCAGAACCGAGGGCAATCAGATAAAGCCCCGTAAGCATCCAATTCTCTGCGGTCATCCCTGGGCTGCCCATAAAGGCGAGCGCGAAGTGACCAAAGCAGTAAACAATCGAAAGGCTTAAAATGGTACGGTACTTACCGAGAATGGTATCGGCCAAGAAAGCACCCAAAACCGGCGTGAGATAAACCAGCGACGTAAAATCGTGGTACCGGGCAATGGCTTCCGTCCGCTCCATGGGTGTTCCGGCTGTATCCGAAAGCAAGAAGAGGTACTTAGTCATGAAGATGGTGAGAATCCCCTTCATGCCGTAGAAGCTAAAACGCTCTGCTGCCTCGTTACCGATGATATATGGAATGCCCTTCGGCATTTCTTCGCTGGCAACAGGCGCCGTTAAATATTGGTGGTTACTCATCCGCTCAATCTCCCTATTTGATTGGCGGCTTCTTATCAGCCCTGACCTAGAATAGCCACGGCTTTACCGGTTGGAGGAAGATAAAACTAGTCTAATAATATCATATATTTAACGAGCAGATGAAGGTTCTCGATGGTTGCCCGTGCCTGGAATAGAATCGGCGCCCCGCTCTTTACGAAATCCCGCGTTCAGGAGGGTCCTAGCTTTTTTTTTCAGCCGACTTGTCTATATCTTGTTTGAGGTTTCTCAAAAAGAGAATGATTTGCTTGGCTTCTGGCTTGGTAATGCCAGAGTTTGGTTTTCGCATCATCTTGATGACGTAGCGTTTGATTTCCTTTAAGCCAAAAGTTTGGTGGCTCACTGGTGAAATACCGGTATGCACTGCCTGCAGCGGCCGCGCGATTTCATGACACTGGCTGCACCGCTGCTTGAACACGCCATATTGCTGCGCTTGCAGGTCATTGAAATGATCCGGCGCCACATCCAGGCTCTTACCGGTCCCAATAATTTTAAGTTGGTTTTCGCCCGTTTCAGCGATAGCTTGATGGGGAAGCTGCACAAGAGCAACCCAAATGGTCATCAAGATGCTATACCGGCTGAACTTCATAGTTATAGCATCCTCTGCAAACATCTAAGTTGACAAGGCTTCACCTGATAATCGTGTAACACCCTGGAAACAATGGGAGAATGCTGTCTTATGAATCGTTTTCGGCGCTCACACATAGTATCTTTAATGGCCATTTTACCCATTTTGATGGCCTCCAAGTGTATCGACTACGATGCGGCAGTCTATGAAACCACCGATGACCCGTCCGAGACGACCGCTGATGCCAGCGATACCGACCCCTCGGAAGCCAGTGATTTCGTACCTGCCTTGGCCTGCCCCAGTCTCAACGAAGCTGTGATCGATGTCGCCGACTACTATTTCGCTATCGTGTGTGGATGCGAAGAAGAGCCCTGGACCGACTTCACCTTTGGGGGCAGCAAACAATGCACCATTCCCGTGGGAACTACCATTCGATGGAGATTCACCGGCAGCGAAGACCATAATGTCATCGCGTCCCATTCCGATATGTTCGGAAGCCTGGACAGAACTGCTGGAGAATTTACCCACTATTTTGATACTCCCGGTGAATACACTTATTCGTGCAGTCTCCACGATGAAATGGACGGCTACACTGTGTTCGTTAAATAACTTACATCCCAAACAAAATCTGAATCTCGGCCCTTTCGTTTCTCGTCAAGTCGTCCGTATAGGTGTATTTCGCTTTCAACCGCATGTTTTCTTGCACCAACACAACAATACCCGCCTCGTGTTGCATATAAAGCCGGTCCAACGATGAGGCATCTTGCGCCTGAATCAAATACATCGGTATCAGCCAGCTATTCAGAGCATAAGATACCTCCAGAAAACCTGTAAGATGAGTGTGGTCGGCATCGAGCGTACGGTCCCTATCTAAACCTAAAACACCACCACCCCACACACTGAATGCATTCCAATGGTATTTAAAATCCAAGCCCAGCCTTCGAATATCGGCGGTGACAACACCATCAATATCGTCCACCTTGCCCAGATAGCCCCATTGGGCAAGGGTGAAGTGCATGTCTTCCCAAACGGATGGCTCATCTAAAGAAATATCCGGCTCTTCACCATCGAAGGTGGCGCCGCCAAATTTATAGCTCAGCTGATAGTAACCATCGGTCTTCGAAGAGCCGCCGCTGTTGCGAACCACCCCCAATACCCAATGGAACCTCTGGCCCAGCAAACCAAACACTTCTGCCCCAAGCCTAGACTTCGTCACAGAATGCCCACTCATGGATCTCGTGCCATGAATGTATTGTCCTAATAAAGCCTCGTTGCTCTTAAAGAGTGTGGTTTGTTGCTCAAATTTACCGATCCGGGCGTTTAACATCCGGTTATTGAAAATTTGATTCCAGTTCAGTGTGACCTCATTGAACGAGCTTCCACCCGACCAGGTCCCATAATAGGAAAAATGGCTGCCTAGCTTACCGCCCGTAACCAACTTCAGAGAGGGTTGTCCCAATTGCAGCGACTCAACCACTTGTGGGTCATCTACATAACTCCCAGACATTCCAATCAAGAGACCAAGCCCTAAATCGCTCTGCAAGAGTCCTTCATAGAGTGCCACACCACGCATCTCAGTGGCGTCATCGATGGTACCGGTTTTGGTAGTGCCACTCTCCC
>CAZZDT010000525.1:0-3782 GCA_964652435.1 uncultured Bdellovibrionales bacterium | reverse complement strand
CTGAAGAAGCCGAGAGTGCCGATCCGGTAGCCAAATCGGTGGAGCCCAAATTTATCAAGGGCCACTTGGTGCATCCGGGCACCAGGGAGTACCTGAGCCGATTTGACCATTTTGGATTGCGGCTGGGTCCGGACTTAATTGATACCGACCTTTATGCCAAAGTTGATTTTGGTTTTGCTATCTACACCAAGTCTTTCGCTCTCTCGATGCATTTGCCATTGAGATTGTTGGCAATGGATGGCGGGAACCTGGGCTCTACGTCGGCCAGCATCGCCGAACGCCTTCAGTTTGGCGGCATGAAGATTCGTCGCCAGGATTGGGACGAAGTTCCTGATTACGGTAAGCTTATTCGCTTTTTGACCATTGGCCGTAAAGAAGAGCGGCTCTTCTTCAGTATCAACACCATGCGTCCCGCCTCTATCGGTCACGGGATGTTGATGGATAAGTATCAAGCAAACATTGACGTCGACCGCTCGATGACCGGTGTTCTTTTTGATGCCTACAATGATTACGCCGGTTTTCAGTTGCAGATGAACGATGTGACCATGATCAATCAGGTCTTGGGAGCTCTGGTTTTCTGGAAGCCGCTTTCACTCTTCTCTGACGACACATTGGCCAAGAGTCTCTCGATCGGAGCCGAGTACATCGCAGACTTTAAGGCGCCGAAATGTATCTCAGTAAACGATGGCCTGGATACGGGGTGCGTGCAGGGCGATGGCCACTTTGCCGGAAATGATGTCCAAGGAAACCCGTTGGACAACACGTATGTTTATGTCGACAAGAACACAGGGCGACCTGTGGTGGAGACTGGCATTGTGCACGCAATAGGTGCTTCCGCTGAGTTTAAATTTGCTAAGGTTGGGCGCTATGTCGATTACAAGATGTACTCCACTTTTCATAAGTTTCTGAATGAGGGCGGTGGAAACGGCGTTTCCTTTGGCTTACTCGGTCGATTGAATGCCGGTGACCGATGGTTGAATGCATTCCGGATTCGTACCGAGTACCGGTCCTTTACGGACGGTTTCCTTCCGTCTTACTTTGATAGCCTTTACGAGGTTACGAAGTATAGTTTTGCAAGTAAGTCCCATGAGCACCAGGTGACGCCTACGAAGTACCAAGCCATTTTTGGCGATTCAGCCAATGGGTTTAATCCGGAGCAATTTGGGCGACGGCATGGCTATAACCTCGAATTTTCCTGGGGGCTCTTTAAGCAAGAGCGCCGCAATAAAAAGATTGCCCTTGGTTTCGGCCTGAGTGACTCCACGGGGCCGGACGATACCAACTTCTATCTGCACCTGGAGGTGCCGTGGCTGGGGCAGCTGCCTTTGCTGGGGCTTCAGTTCTTCGCAACCTACATGCGTACGAATGCTGAATCGTTGTCTGGTTTGTTTCAGTCTGATTTCGTAACCCATCCCGGTGCGGTTATTCTGAGCGGTCTACGGCTAGAGGTTCTGCCGTTTCTATTTGTGAACGCCACGTACGCTCGAAACTTTAGGGTAACCCGGCAGCCGCCTGGACCAGGGGGTAACGGCGAGTATCACCTTGCAACGGATCAATTGACCTACACAGATGGTACGCCATCAGAGTTGGTAAACGACACGCTTTTCGAAAATGTTCATACGATGTTTATCGATGTGGAGCTTGGTTGGGAGTTCACGGACGATGAAGGCGATGAAGAAGAAGAGGCGATAGCCGATCAGGAAGAGATGGCACCTGAAGCGGCAGCAGTTGAGGAAGCACCGGTAGACAGTGGGGTGAGCAACCCTTCTGAGGCCATGGAGCCCACCCCTGAGGCGGCACCCGCCACAGATGAGCCAGCGACTGATGAACCCACTCAAGCAGATCCTGCGTGAGGAGGAAGAAGATAATGATACAACGATTATTCTCGATGGGATTGATTTTAGGGGCAGCCTTATTGGTGACTCAAGGTTGCACGGAGCCGACCCGGGACCTAGGCATTGGTGTGATTACCGAGGGCGAGTCATGTCTTGGTACCTCTCAATGTGAAGCTGGTTTTACCTGTGAAGGGGAGGCGGAGACCAAAGTATGTACGGCGTTACCTGCGCTTGAAACCCTTGTCCAGGGAAGCTCTTGTAGCAGTGACAGTGATTGCGAAGGCATGATTTGTGGTCGCCAAGGCGTCTGCACGGAAACCCAACCGAAGGCCGCCGGAGAAACCTGTGGGTTGTCTATCGATTGCGCGGACGGTTTGGTGTGTAACGGGGTTTGCGGAACATGCACGAATCTGTCGGGTACAGAAGGCGCATGCGATGTCAGCCAGCTTACTGGTTTTTTCGATGGTGTGGCTGACCTCGGTGAAGAGTGTTTAACGCCTCTGAGCTGCCGGCGTCCATACATTTGTGGCGTGGATAAGACGTGTCAAAAGTTGCCCTCGTTTGCAGTCGCAAATTGCGAGCGCAGCTACGCCGAGAATGGGGATTTCAGGGTTTACTTTGAGACACCGCCAGAGTCTATCTTTATTGATAACCCGGACCTCGGTGAGGATTTTGAGTTTTACCGTTTGCCGTTTCCTAACGATATGCGTGTAAACGATGGTGAGATCTCGCTTAAGGGCCACTTTGAGCCGGGCGAGGTCTTGGGAATGAGTATCCGCGAGGATTATTTCTCAGTGGTCGAGCAAGAAGCCGGTGGTTTCGCGCCCAACACACCCGTGTTTTTCCGTTTAAGCGATTACATCATGGAAAGCTCGGTCTGCTTGGCCACTCGAAGCGTCTATCCTGAGTGCCTCGAGCCCATTGGTAGCGGTATGATCGATTTAAGCGCCGTTATCGAGGAAGAGGCGGGAGATAATCAGGACGGCACCGATACCGGTGTATCGGGTTTTACGCCTCGGGCTTCAGCCTGTGATCCTGCACCTACTTTTTGTGACGAGGGTGGCGAGCCCAGTGTCGTCTTGGTTAACGTTGATACGGATAGCCCAACCTACGGTGAAGTGGTGCCGGTACAGTTGGATATGGGGCGAACCGCCAGTGCTTACATTTGTCATAATTATCTAGCCATCGGCCCTCTTGATGGAGAGCCATTGGACCACGGGACAACTTATGCTGCGTATATCACGACGGATGTTCGAGATATTCGCGGGGAAGCGCCCGTTCAGGATGTAGACTTTCAAGCCATTATGGAAGGTAAAGTTTCCGCTCCAGATCTAGACCCACTTTTGGATTATTTAGATGAGCAAGGGATTGACCGGGCGACGATTGCGGGGGCGACAGTGTTTACAACCTCAGACCCCGACGCGAGAGCAGAGTTGATTCGTGAGGCTGTTCATCAAGAGTCCGGTGGATTTAACACCGATGCGGTGGTTTGCGATACGCAAGTGATTTCACCTTGCGATGATAATTTGGACCCGCCATTTCATACGCGAGGATGCAGTCCTGCACGGGACGACTTCTGGGAGGTGCATGGAACCTACCAAAGCCCGATTTATCAGGCAGGCTTTAGCGACGATCCGGCCCAAGATGGACGACCATACCGTCAGTCGTCTGATGGGGGTAATTTCGTCTATGGAGCAGATGGTAAGCCAATTGTTCAGGGATTCGAATCGATGTGCTATTCGCTGACGGTCCCGAAAGGACAAGCAGCGCCTCCTGGAGGATGGCCGGTGGTGGTTTATGCACACGGTACCGGTGGCTCTTTCGTCTCTCAAATGACAGACGGTACAGCTCAACGTTTAACGGGGCTTGGATACGCGGTTATTGGAATCGACAATATCTCTCATGGCCCACGTTCAGGCCTTACACCGCAAGAAGCTCTTTTCGATG
>CAZZDT010000524.1:0-3790 GCA_964652435.1 uncultured Bdellovibrionales bacterium | reverse complement strand
GAACTGCTAAGCCCAACCGTAGGCATCGTGCTATCGCTGGAAGATGCTCCTCTGGTTCCAATAACGGCAACCAGGCCTCCATCAAGATTTCCACCAATCCCAGCCGCCTCGCCCATTAAGGCATCGGTGCCGCCTGTACCGCCATCGTTGAAGAGTGCTGAAAATTGCTTCTTAAGTTGGGCTTTGCGCCGATTGCGAGCATCTTCTTGATTCGCAGGGTCTTCCTCGTCGGCCACCACCAGCTCTTTTTCAACCTCTTGTACCCTCTTCTTGAGCTTCTTGTCGCGAACCGCTTCTTTTTCTTCTTTCTCTGGCTCCACTTTAGGTGGCTTCAGCAGCAAACTCGCAAAGCGGTCAGGCTCTTCAAAAAAATCACCACCTAGCGTGTCTTCAGGCGTTGGCAATCGATAGAGGTACATGCCCAAAAGCAGATGCAAGAGCAGAGAAAAAAGCGTGAGATTTGCGAAGATAAAATCGAAGGCTCGAAACAAACCTCGGGGTGGCTTTTTAACCGCCGGTACAAACGTCAGCTCCAACTGCCAACCACCGACCTCAACAAATGTCCGACTTTCTAAATCCAGTGCAAGTTCGTAACGGCCGCTACCAGAAGCAGACTCTTGAATAAGATCTGAGGTTGTCCAATCTGCTAGAGACTTTTCTTCACCCTGCAGTGACACTGTGCCCTTAAAGCTGCTGGACCACTGTAAATGAGCCGTCCCTCCCACGTAACGAATCAGGGAAAAATCACCGCCCTCAAGAACATCCTCTCCCACAAACACATGGGCTTCACTGGACTCACCCAAAATAACAGGTCGATTGAAACCAATGTGTTCAACGCTTACCAGTTGACCTTCAACCGACCGGCGCAGCTCCAAGAGTGCATGCCGCTTATCAAAGGTTAATTCGGGCGCCACTTCGTCTGGGTCATAAATTTCTTCAACTTGATACTCTTCGGGAACCGTCAAAGGGGTAAGAAGCTGAGGTTGAGTTTCAATTGGAGCCTGACTTAAATCTTCATCGGAAGAAACGGCTTGAACCTCGGGCAACGAGAAAGCAGCTTCGGAGACCTCGGGCATTGGCTCCTGCTCCGAGACGGGGTCGTCTTCAGATGGTGCCAACTGAGCTGGCTCACCAAGTCCCACCAATAGTACCACTTCACCTAGACCAATACGGTCTCCGTGACTTAAGACCGTCCGTTGAATGGGTTCGCCATTTAGGGAAGTTCCCGCCGTGGTTCCCATATCCACCAAGGTGGCCTGCTCTACCCCCACTTCGATCACCGCATGAATCCGGGCCACCGAGGGATCTTCTAGCCGAATCACTGCCGATGCCATCCGACCAATCTTCGCGGTTCGGTGAACCCCACTCGAGAGAACGACTGTGTCTTTTACGGTGTCTGCGTCCAACACAGATATATGCAACTCAAGGGCCATGGCTTAGGGAGATATCAGTTAGATGTTAAACGCATCAATACGAAGACTCGTGACAAATAGATTGATCCAATCATTCTCAACGTTTGAAAACGCACCAGGTACCATCCATCAATGGAGTCCATGAATGGAATGTAAAAGTCGATTTCGAAAGGAGCGGCGCACACGAATGAGGCGTTCATGCCGAAGTTTCTTCCGGCTTTCCAAATACTGACCGTCAGGGCGAGATAGAGAGCCATCAATCGTATCATCATCAAAAGTCAAAACGGTGTTCTCTTCGTAGACGACGTCGGCGCTGGAGGCATCTTGAGCCCAAGCCGAACTCCCCCAAACGATTCCTATAGCCGTCAGAGTTATGCACATAAACATTCGCTTCACCCACACAGGGTACGCATCCCAGAAACGATCTGCAAGTCTCATTGTCCCGACACCTTATCCATCAATTTTTTCGCTGCTTCATGCTCCGGGTTGCAAGACAGCGCCGCATTCAAATGACGAAGAGCTTCCACCCGATCTCCAATCGCCTCCATTCGCTTTGCCCATGAATGATGCATAGCGGCACAATGTTCAGTGCGAAAAACTTGGGCTTTTTCCGCCACAACAAACGCACAAGATGCCTGCTCCATGGCCTGTGCCGGAGCTTCGTCCAGCTGAGCCTGCGCTTGCGCCAGAAGGTCCCAGCCCGCATCCACCAGAACTTCCTGAGAACTCAGTCCCGAGAAATCAGGAGCTTGGGAACGTCGCAGGGCCTCACATACAGCCTGAATCGCCTCTTGGGCTTGCCGCTCCGCCTCTTCCTCCGCGGCTATGGCTCGGTCTTCCTCGGCCAAAGTACTGGATTCACTCAAAAGATTGGGCAGACCTGGATAATCCGAGACGTTTTCTTTTGCCAATGCGGCAAGACGGGATAACCGAAGCTCGGCACGCTCGTAATCTCCCTCGTACTTAAAGGCCAAGAGACCATCATTCCAGAGCGCTTCTTTAAAATCGGGCTCTAGGGAGAGTATTTCCCCATAAAGTCGGGCAGCCTCCTCTAAGCGCCCGGTCATACGCGCCGCAACCGCCAAGCCAAGTTTCCAGTCGAGGCCATTAGGCTCTTGGTTTAAAAGCCAGGTGTATGCCTCATGAGCCACCTGACCATCACGTAGCTTTAAAGCAGTTGCAGCCATGGCCTCACGTAACTGGAATGCTTTCACAAATCTTGAAGCGCCATCTCGGTACCATCGAAGTGCTTGCGCCAGCTCACCACGCTTCTCAGCCCACTGCCCTTTAAGCCAAGAAAGCTCCGGACTGTAGACATTCCCCGCCTGCGCTCGGTCCAACAATAATCCTACAATTCCATCGTTACCTTTGAGCAATGCATCGCGAATCATCACTTCCAGTGCCCTGGCATCCATCGGCTTCTCCAGAAGAACCTGACTTGCTAACTCACGCGCCTTTCCCTGGGCCCCTCGTCTCCAAGCCAAGGTAGCCGCTTGCCCCAAACTCGCCCATCGCTCAGGATGATTTGCTTGATCGCGGACAAATAAACGCTCCGCTTGCTCGAAACGCCCTAGGGCGACCAATACCGCCCCATAACTTTCAACAAGCTCCGGGGCATCGGATTCCTTGAGCAATTGCTCCAAAATCTTAAGCGCTGGCTCGTAGCGGTTCTCGAAGGCAAGCACCTGAGCAAGGTTTAAATGTACCTCAAGGTCATTCTCACCCAATGCGACCAAGTCCTCTAAGATCCCTCTGAGCTCACCCAAGTATAGCGGCTTATTTTCCTCTACATGCTGAAACTGGCGCTCCATCGCACTGCGAAGTCCGTCGATTTTATCTGCTTTGATTTGAGCTGGAGTTTTCACCGGTGCTTTCGGCTCTGGTGCACCGGCACAGGACGCCAAGAGCCATCCCACCAACCATATACCTAAGATTCGGCTCATGGTGATACTCCCTCTTGCGTGAGCTTTCGAAGTCCTTTGACTTCCACAACATCTAACGCCTTCAGAATACCAGTCGCTGATTGACTATAAATTTTGAGCGTGTGACTGGCGTTTTTTAAGCCCTCGGGTCGCCGCCATAGCTCTTGAGTTTCTCCGTAGTTCAGAGGACTCATCTTAGCCAAAGCATCTCTGGCCTTATCCACCCAGGATCCACCCACAGCGAGTGCCCGAGAAACCTCGAGACAATCTCGAAACCGGCTCAGTGCAAGCTCACGTAGCGGCGCGGCCTTTTCTCGCAGACCATCGCGGACCATGGCTTCATCGTCTTCACTTAACTGCAGCGATGCAGCAATGGGCGCTTGTAAAAGTTTCTCCACACTTTGCTGAAGAACCGCACCGGCTCGATAAGCCGCCGCAACACTCCAGGTCTCTGAA
>CAZZDT010000523.1:0-3793 GCA_964652435.1 uncultured Bdellovibrionales bacterium | reverse complement strand
CCATCCACTGGGGCTGCATCGCCTTCAGCAGGAGCACCATCCACTGGGGCTGCATCGCCTTCGGCAGGAGCACCATCCACTGGAGCTGCATCGCCTTCGGCAGGAGCACCATCCACTGGAGCTGCATCGCCTTCAGCAGAAGCACCGTCTACTGGGGCTGCGTCGCCTTCAGCCGTTTCTTCGGCTTCGGGAGTAGGCTCCGGTTCCGTGGGAGTCGGTGGAATATAGTTCGTTCCATCTTGAGCGACGAGTCCAGGGGTGCCAAAGGCTACAGGCTCAACATAACGTTTCGCATCCTTTTGCAAGGGCCACTCACTCTTACGCAGCTCATTCAAGGCTACAAGGGTTGCCTTCGTCCACTTGTTTGCAATTTGGTATTCGCGCGAACGCTCAATAACAGACTCATACTGCTGAACGGCTGCATCTTCGAGAGCAACTGCTTGTTCCTCGAGTAAGACCTTTCGCTCATCGCAAAGGTCTTCAACATAAAGGTCCATTTCCCGAGCCAGCTTCTTGTACTCCGGCGGACATTCCGATTCGAACATTTGCTCCATCAACAACTGATACAAATTTGCTTGGCGATAGAGCGCTGCCAACATCCATTCGACTTGCTTGAATCGAAGGATATTTTTGTAGCGCTTGCCTAAATCTTTAATCGACTCCATCTGAGCAAGAAGTTCTTTTTGTTGCTTCTCATCACTGCCTTTAAGCGTGAATGCAGCAAATATCTCATAGTCCGGCTCTAAGAGTTTAAATTCAGCCTCTGCCGCGTAGAGAGCAGATTTTGGATCTGGCTTCGCATTGTACTCTTCAATGATGGTCTCATACTTCGCACGTGCGTTCTTCAAGTCACGACGCTTGCCCAATTTCTCGTAAGTTTTGGCCATACGCAGATGAGCTTCCATGACGCGGTCACGGTGCAATTCGTTTTTCGAGTAGCGCTTGATGAAATTCTTGTAAGTTGAAAGAACCCGCTTAGGATCGTTCATCTTCTCGTAAACTTCACCAGCTCTAAAACAAACTTCAGGCGCATCATCGCGATCTGGGAAGACATCACAATATCTCAGATACTGCTTTGCCGCCTTCTTGTATTGCTGCATTTGCTCAAGGGCGAATGCCACGTTGTAGAATGCATCAGCACGACTCTCCGAGTTCGGATAATCCTTCACCAGCTTCTGATAAGTTTTCAGGGCTGAATCAAAGTCGAAAAAGTTTTGTGCGTTAACACCAACTCGGAACAAAGAACCGTCAGCGCGAGGTGACTTCGGATACTCATCCACAATCCGCTGGTACATCTTCATGGCCGAGTCAAAGCGCTTGTTCTTCTCAAATGAAACAGCCGCGTTGTTCAAAGCGCTATCTGCATCAGCGAATGTCGGATTTTCATCAACCAGCGCAACGTAAAGGGCAGATGCTTCATCATGCTTGTCTTCACCGGCCAGTTCCTGAGCCACCATAAACTGGGCACCCGTTCGGTAGCCCTGGAGCGAAGTGAGCAGTTCTGTTTGCTCGGCAAAGTTTTGGTCTTCGATGATCTGCTTAGCGAAGGAAACAACCGACCGATAGTCACGCTTGGTCTGGTAGATATCGACGATAGATTCAACGGAGAATGTCGCCGTTTCTTCATTGGTGGGATACTTCACCAAAACATCTTGAAAACGCCGAAGAGCTTCATCCAAATGGTCATAACCAAGATTGATTTGAGCCGCCTTGTATTGAAAGCCTGCTAGGTTTTCATCATCGGGCTTCATCTGCGCCAGAACATCCGTTGAAGCAATGAGCATCGCATATCGCTCAGGGATTTCTTGGGGCACAACTTCGACACCAGGCTCGCGTTCAGCACTGGTCTTGATCATAAACTCTTCAAACTCTCCGCGCATAACCGCTGCTTTGATTCCATTCTCATAGGCGAAAACAACGTTTTGTGCAGAATCCAAAACGAATTCATCGTTCATGCCACTGTCACGAACACGTTCGAAGTAGCCCACTGCTTGGTCAAAATCTTGAGAGTAATAGAGTGTATCTGCAAGGTAGTATGTCAGCTCGTACATCTGCTTGTCGTGAGGATAGCGAGACAAGTAATCGCTGTAACCTTCAGATGCACGACGGTAAGTTTCAGTTGCTAATTCGTAATTGCCCGCATCTTCATGAACCTGTGCCTGCTCATGATAGAAAACAGCTGCCGCGTAAAGCGAACGTCGAGAAAGTTCTTCCGCGTACTGAATAGCGTCGAGATCATCTTTATTCTTCTCGAACCAATCACCACCAGGGCTGTATTTTGCGGTAAGAATATCTCGTGCTTTCGCCAAGCCTTCAAAGTTACGTTGGCGTTCAAATGCCGTCATCATCTGCTCTTGAACCTTAGGAGCTTCAGGATGGTCCGGGTAACGCTCTTGAATAATTTCAAAAACCTCGACCGCCTTATCGAATAAAGTTTGGTCGAAAAACACGCCGCCAAGAGCAGCGAAAAGGTCGCGGTTGTATGCCTTCTCATCACGACCATCGATGAGGTCACGCATTTTATCAAGGCCGCCCCAGGTCTCATCGGCGTAAGCAATAGCGATGTACTGCTTAGATTCCTTCAGCAGCTCACTTCCGCGCTCTTCACCTTCAGCTGCGGTCTTTAAGTTGAAATCGAGTAGCTCTAGAAAATACCCGACGCTTCGGTCGAACTCTTCTGGAGTATCCACTGGATCTGCGAGGCGAAAGTGAGTCCATGCAAGCTTGTAGAGAGCTTTGTCGTAAAATGGAGAATCATAGTGAGGCAGAACCTTTTGAAATGAATCACGAGCATCTTCTAAATCGCTCGCACCAAAATGATACTCACCAATTCGCATCCAAACTTCTGGACTAAACTGACTGTTGGGTACCTGAGCCACGAGATCTTGAAAGATACTCAAGGAACCATCTTCTTCACCTTGCTCACCCAGGCAGTAGCCCAAGAGATAGTATGCGCCATCCACCAACCGATACTCTGGGTATTCCGTGATCAATCGCTGCATCATAGCAATGGTTGGCTCGAACTTGTAACCCGGCAACTCCGGCTCTGGTTCTCCGGAATCCGGATCCCAAGTCTCCAATGCTACTTCGAAGTCATCGTTGGCTTGTAAGTACTCATCATATGAGCGCTCGTAATAAAGCTCACTCAATCGAAACATTGCATCGGCAGTGTATTCATCACCATCCGGATGGCTGCGAACAAAGTGCTCAAATTGTTCAATGGCTTGCAAACGGTTAACGCGTTGTTCTTCTTCGAGCTGCTGGACAGCATCCTCGTAATAATTCACCAAGAGGTCACGCTTCTTGTTGAACTTATGTTCAATCAATTGGCGAGCAGATTTACGATAAGATTCCGCCGATTCGCTGAACCTGCGAACCAGATCCTCAAGGGCTTTGAGCTCAGCTTTTTCAGCATCTGTATAATTGGCTTCATCGGCTTGAAGTCCAGGGCCCGCCAAAGGTGACTTGGTTTCAGCCTTCTTCTCAACGGGAGCTGGCGCCGGAGCTTTGTCCTGCGCACCGGCACTGCCCACAAACGCCATCATCGACGTTACCAGCCCAGCCGTTATTATTTGTCGTGTATTCATCATTCCTCAAGAACCGACCTAAATTGCTCATCAAGTTGTTTCAACTCGCGGCGCTGTTCTGCCAGCTTTGTTTCGATGTCCTTGGTCTGTCGTTCCTTGAGTTGCCAAGCAACATCCAAAATCCCAACATCACCTCTCATCACAATATCCTGGAATCGTTTTTGAACTGCAGCGATTGACGTTGCGGCAATTTCACCCACAATGCG
>CAZZDT010000522.1:0-3799 GCA_964652435.1 uncultured Bdellovibrionales bacterium | reverse complement strand
TCAATTACGTTCTTGAACAGTTCTTTGACCGCTTTGCGAACGAGAATGTTTCGGTTTCCCTGCCTTCAATGCGCACTGAAACCATGACGCCTAAGCTGGCCGAGCAAGTGGCCACGGTTCGTAAGAGTGGTTTCACGTTTGCTCCGGAAGCGGGCAGTGAGCGCATGCGACGGGTAATCAACAAAACGAATAAAGAAGAAGACCTGATGAACGCAGTTCGGGCGACGGTCACGGCCGGTTGGCGCCACCTGAAGTTCTACTTCATGATCGGTCTTCCTACGGAAACTTTTGTTGATGTTGAGGCCATTGCCCATTTGGGTGAAAGAGCCCGGGCTGAGGGTCGCAAGATTCGTAAGGATGTGAATGTAACTGTCAGTGTTTCGACCTTTGTTCCAAAGCCTCACACATCTTTTCAGTGGGAAGCTCAAATTGGAGTTGAAGAAACACTCGAAAAGCAGCGCTATTTGCGCCGTCGCTTAAAGCGGCAAAATATCGGGTTTCGATGGCATTCGGCGGAGCAATCCTTTTTGGAAGGGGTGCTTTCACGTGGTGATCGTCGTTTGGCGGATGCTCTGGAAGTGGCCGCTCGAGAAGGCTGTCGCTTGGATGCATGGAGCGAGCAGCACAACAGTGGCCAGTGGCTCGAAATTTTTGAAAGAACGCTGACGCCTTATGGGTTAACCGCCGCTGAGTATCTCACAGAGAGACCCGTTGATGGCATTTTGCCTTGGGACCATTTGGACGCGGGGATTTTGAAGAAGTTCTTAAAGCGTGACCGCAAAGCAAGTCTAAAGGAAGCGACCATCGAAGACTGCGCCCTAAATGATTACTGCTACGCATGCGGTGGTTGCGACAAGGGAGATCCCTACAACCGTCAAAAGGGCGAAGATGGTAAGCGCTTGGTTGCTCTTGCTCCCGTGGTTGAAAAGCCGCCAGTTTCCAAGCCAAGTCCGCTAAGGGTTCTAGGTCAAGATCCCCAGCCTGAAGCTGAGACCAAAGACGAAGATGAAATCACAAGGCTTCGCCTTCGTTTTGCAAAGCTTGGTCGAGCGGTTCACCAGTCTCATTTGGATATGCGCGAGTTTATTTTGCGGGCCATGCGATTGGCTGGACTTAAAGTTCGATATTCTCAGGGCAACACACCGCGTCCGAAGGTTTCTTTTTCACCGGCATGCCCAACTGGCGTTCAGAGTGAGGCAGAGTATATGGATGTAGATTGCTTGGGCGAAGCTGATGCTCGAGCCGTGGCGGAGCAGCTACGACCGTATTTGCCAGACGGTGTTTTCATTATTAACGGTGAAGAGATTGGGCCAAAGAGTCCAAGCATCAACAGCGCGCTTTTTGCGACTTCCTATGTGGCAAACTTTGAAGGCGCTTTAAGTGCAGAAGAGCTTCGGGCAAAGGTAGAAGCATTCATGAATGCCGATGCGGTATTGGTGAAAGTCATTCGAAAATCTAAGCCTCGCTTCTTGGATGCTCGGGAAAACGTTCTCGACGCTGCGGTGGTTGGCCAGAGTCTCCACGTGAAACTAAGTTTCACGAACAATGGCGCGACTATGAAGATTTTTGAAGCCATTGGAGCAATTGTTGGAGCCGATATCGCAAGAGATGCCCATGTAACAAAAGTGTCGGCTGAAATTGGCGATGAAAACCTGGGCGCTCCTCCAATACAACCTATGGTGGTTGAGGACTGCGTTGAAGTGATTGACTTAACGAGCCTCTCGGTTCGCGCTCGCCAAGTAGAAAAGATCAGTGGCAAAGGACGAGGCTCCGCAATTTTGGTCCCTTATTCTGAGTGATTCACCGATGAAGCGGTCTTTGAAGGTCGCGGTTTTGGCGGCTTGTCCATTCCCAACCCATCAGGGAACCCAGGTTTTGGTTCGTCATATTGCCGAGGCCCAGGTCCGGGCGGGTCATGAGGTTGAACTCTTTTCTTACGGTTACGGTGAGGCTAGCGAGCAGACCGGTTTTGTTCACCACGCCGTTCCTTGTCTTAACGCCGGTTTGAGAAGTGGGCCCAGCTTAAAACGTTTGGTTAACGATGGCTTTTTGGGTTGGGGACTTCGTAAGGCTCTTATCAAAAATAAATTTGATATTTTACACGTTCATAACGTCGAGGGTCTTTTGATTGGTTTAGCCCTTAAACTCTCGGGTATTAAAATCCCTCTGGTCTATCAAGCCCACAACACAATGCTTGAGGAGTTACCTACCTACTACTCAAACCGTTGGGCCCGTTTGGGAATGCGCCTAGCTGGCGGGGCTTTTGATGCTTTGTTGCCACGCTGGGCTGATGCTCAAATCGTTTTTGATAATGCTCACCGTGAATTGCAAATTCGCCGGGGCGCTTCGCATCAAAATGTTTTTGTGGCCAAACCAGGTCTTGATGGCTCTGAGCTTCGCAACACACCGAAGGTTGATGTGGATTTACCCGAGGCTCGCTACATCGCTTATTGTGGCAACCCAGATGGTTATCAAAATCTCGACTTACTCTGGAAATCGCTGCGTTTGGCGCGCCGGAAAACGCCTGATCTGAAATTGTTGGTGCTTAGTCGGGCCAAGCCCGAAGACTTTGGCCCCCGCGCTTTAGAAGCCTTGGAGGCTGGTGGTGTAGTTTTTCGCCGCTATCAAAATCTCGAGGAAATGGTCAGCTACTTGAGAGAAGCGGAGGTTGGTATTTCAAGTAGGGCTCTTTCTACAGGGTTTCCCGTGAAACTTATCAGCTACCTTCAGTTGGGGCTTAAAGCTGTGGCTTGCCGTTCGAGTATGGCGACACAGGGATGCCCGAAGGATGTTTGGTTGGCCCCGGCTGAGCCCAACGGCTTTGCCCAAGCAATTTTAGAGGCTATGGCTGCGCCGTCTATCGGCAGCACCAAGGCTCCAAGCTTTGAAATCGATGAATCCATGGGGTCTTATGCCCAGGCGTATGATTTTGTTTTAAACAAGGTGCCTAAGCCCCGCTTACTTGAGCGAGTCGGTTAAGGTCTTTTTCATTGCATCAACAGGGGCGTCGCGGCCCGTCCAAATTTTCAGGGAAGCGGCTCCCTGAAAAAGAAGCATTTCCCAACCCTCTACAACTCGGCAGTTGGCTTTTTGGGCATCCGCTAAAAACGGTGTTTGCTGGGGTTTGTAAACCATTTCAAAGGCAATGGTTTCTTCTTTAACTGCTGACCAATCCAGGTCGTGCTTTTCGCCAGCCTTGCCTACGGGGGTGGCTTGAATGATGACGCTGGCTTGGCTCAGTGCTGCACTTAAAGCACTTTGATTGGACAAAGCCATGCTTTCGCCCGGGTGCTCAACTTTGATTGAGCCAAGAAAATCGCGGGCTTTATCCGGATTTCGGGCGGCTACATGAACATGCTGACCCAATTCATCCAGTGCAATGGCCGCAGCACGGGCAGCTCCTCCGGCGCCCAAAATCAATCCGTGGCCCCCAGGAACAATGTTGCGTTGCTGCAAGGGTTTCATGATGCCATCAACGTCGGTCAGCGCACCGTGGATATCAGCGCCATACCGCCATAACGTATTGACCGCTCCAGCTTTTTTAGCGTGGCCCTCCAGGGTGACCATGGACGCCATCACGGTTTTCATGGGGGTCGTAACATTAAGACCAAGCCATTTTCCGTATTGGATCTCACTGCAAACGGCTTCAGCATCCTCAGCAATTGTGGGACGAAGCATATATTCGGCGTTCATGCCCATGGCCTCGAAAGCGGCGTTGTGCATCAAGGGCGAAGGCGATTCATCGATAGGATTTCCAATGAGTCCATATTTCATCTTGGGTGGCATGTTATTCCCCAAC